>JAUMYI010000067.1 GCA_030528705.1 Comamonadaceae bacterium
CCCGCTGCTGTGGATGGGGCCGCTGCTCTGGCGCGGCTGGCGCATGGTCGAGCGCGTCGAGCGGCCCTTGCGCGCCCTGCGCCGCTGGCGCTGACCGGGCCGGCGCTGTTGCCTGCCCACCCAGCGCGCTGGCGCGCCGCGCCGGGCGGGCATTTTGCCAATGCTGGCGCGCCGCCTTGAACTTGCCCCCTTTGCCCCATGAGCACCCCCATCACCACCCCCACCCTGCAGCCCGAACAGGCCCTGGCGCACATTGGCCGCCAATGGGATGAAGACATCCTGGCGCGCCTGCAGGACTACATTGCCGTGCCGGCCAAGTCGCCCATGTTCGATCCGGACTGGGCCGCGCGCGGCCTGCTGGACAAGGTGCTGCAAGACGCAGCCGACTGGGTGCTGGCGCAGAAGGTGCCGGGCCTGCAGCTGGAGATCGTGCGCCTGCCCGGGCGCACGCCGGTGCTGTTCTTCGACATTGCCGCCAGCGGCAGCGCGTCTGACAAGACGGTGCTGATGTACGGCCATTTGGACAAGCAGCCCGAGTTCTCCGGCTGGCGCAGCGACCTGGGGCCGTGGACGCCCAAGTACGAGCAGGGCCGGCTCTACGGCCGCGGCGGCGCCGACGATGGCTATGCCGTGTACGCCAGCATCGCCGCGGTGCAGGAGCTCAAGCGCCAGCGGCTGCCCCACCCGCGCATCGTCGGCCTGATCGAGACCTCCGAGGAAAGCGGCTCGGTCGATCTGCTGCCCTACATCGACGCGCTCAGGCCGCGCATGGGCGAGGTGGGCCTGGTGGTCTGCCTGGACTCGGGCGCGGGCAACTACGACCAGCTGTGGCTGACCACCAGCCTGCGCGGCAACATCACCGGCACGCTCAAGGTGGAGATCCTCACCGAGGGCGTGCACTCGGGCGATGCCTCGGGCGTGGTGCCCTCGTCGTTTCGCATCATGCGCCAGGTGCTCGATCGCCTGGAAGACAGCGCCAGCGGGCGCCTGCTGCCCGAAGTCTTTCACTGCGAAGTGCCGCCCGAGCGGCTGGCGCAGGCGCGCGCCACGGCCGCCATTTTGGGTGAGCAAGCCTATGCGCGCTTTCCCTGGGCGCACTACGACTGCGGCGGCGCCACGCTGTTTGCCCTGCCCACGACCACCGATCCGGTGCAGGCGCTGCTCAAGCGCACCTGGCGGCCCACGCTGAGCGTGACTGGCGTGGATGGCATGCCGCCGCTGGAGAGCGCGGGCAATGTGCTGCGCCCGCACACGGCCTTCAAGCTCAGCATCCGCATTCCGCCGCTGGTGGATGCCGCCGCCTGCGTGCAGCAGATGAAGGCTTTGCTGGAGGACAACGCCCCCTACCAGGCGCGCGTGACCTGGGAGAACGTGCACGGCAGCAATGGCTGGAATGCCCCGGCCATGGACGACTGGTTCGGCCAGGCGCTGGATGCGGCCAGCCAGGCGCACTTTGGCGCGCCCTGCGGCTACATCGGCCAAGGCGGCACCATTCCGCTGATGGGCCTGCTGTCGCAGGGCTTTCCCACGGCGCAGATGATGGTCTGCGGCGTGCTGGGCCCCAAGAGCAATGCCCACGGCCCCAATGAGTTTCTGCACGTGCCCTATGCCAAGCGCCTGACGGCGGCCGTGGCCCAGGTCATTGCCAGCATGCCGGGCGTCCAGGCGCAGGCTGTGCCGCAGCAGGGCGCATAGCGGTGCTGCGTTGCAGGCCTGGCCCATCAGGCTCGTAGCCTGGGGCCGGGCCATCAAGCCAAACGCCACGCCTTGTCCGATGCGGCAAGGCGTGGCGTTTGGGGCTTGGTGTGGGGTTGCGGCGCTTTGTGCTCAGGGCTCAGCGCAAGTGCACCCACCATTGGCCGTCTTGCAGGATCCAGCGCTCTTCGGTTTCGGCCGTGGCGCGCATACCCTGGAATTTAGGCACGTGGATCTGGGTTTCCAGATAGACCTTGGCGGTGCAGGCATCGCTGCCGTCGCAGCTGACGCCGCGCACTTCGGCCTTTTTCCAGGACGAGGGGTGCTGGTCGCTGAGGATGTTGTAGCGGCGCTTGTAGCCGTCGATCGACATGACGGTGCGCACGCTGGGGGCCACGTACTCGTAGGCCTTGGCGTATTCCCGGTCCATCATGGCCTGCCAGCGGGCGGCGGCGCGCTCGCTGATGATTTCCTCGGGCGGGCGGTTGTCGGCCTTCTGGGTATTGCAGGCCGCCAGCAGCGCGGCGGCCGAGCACAGTGCTGCGGCCCAGGCTGCGCGGCGGCTGCTGGGGCGAAGGTGGGCGGGGGAGCTGGTGCGTGGCATGGAAAACTCTCCGTGAACGGGTTATTGATTGGCAGGGCGGGCCGAGTCCTGGCCTGCGGCGGGCAGCTCGGCGGCGGGCGGCAGCGTGGCTTGCGTCAAGGGCTTGACCAAATCGGCCAGGTCTTCCTCGCCGGGCAGCACCGGGCCGCCGCGCTTGATTTCCTCGACGCGGGTGCGCAGCAGGTCCTGCATGCGGTCGCGCAACTCGTTGCCAGCGTCGCGCAATTCATCGCTGGAGCGGATCACCGTTGGCGTGATGATGACCAGCAGCTCGGTGCGCTCGTTGCGCTCGCTGGTGCTGCCAAAGGCATGGCGCGCCACCGGGATGTCGACCAGGCCGGGGATGCCGTCGTTGCCGTTGCGGGTATTTTCCCGGATCAGGCCGCCCAGCACGATGGGCTCGCCCGAGCGCACGGCCACCTTGCTGGAGATCTGGCGCTGCACGAAGCTGGGGTTGGCATCGTCGCCATTGCCGGCCGAGAGCAGGTTGGTGACCTCCTGGTTCACGTCCAGCGTGACGATGTCGCCAGCGTTGACCGAGGGCGTGACCTGCAGCGACACGCCGGTGTCGCGGTATTGGTAGGTGCGCGAGACGTTCTGGGTGTTGTTCGTGCCCGAGGGGGTAGTCAGCGAGCTGGTGGCGATCGGGATCTGATCGCCCACCAAAATGCTGGCCGTGTGGTTGTCCAGCACCAGCAGCGAGGGGCTGGAGAGCATCTTGGCCAGGTTGCGCGAGGCCAGCATTTGCAGCAGCGCGTTGACGCGGTTGCCGCGCGTGAGCGCATAGGTAAAGGCATTGCCGGCGCCGCCGGCGGCAATGCGGCCGATGCCCAGCGTGTCATTGGCCGGCGGGGTGATGCGCTGCAGCGTGGGCGAGCCGCCCGTGCCGCGAAAGCCATCGCCGAGGTTGCCGTTGAAGGCCCAGCGCAGGCCGTACTCCAGCCCCTTGGTGAGCGTGACCTCGATGATGCTGGCCTCCAGCAGCACCTGCACGGGCTGTTTGTCCAGGCGCTTGAGCGTGGCCTCGATTTTTTCGTACTCCTGGCGCGTGCCCCAGACCAGGATGGCGTTGTTGAGCGGATCGGCAATGACGCGCGCCGCGCCCAGATCCATGGCCACCGGGGCGGTGTTGACCACCGGCTGGTTGCTGCCCAGGCCGCCGGCGCTGAGGCGATTGTTGCCCCCCAGAGCGGCCCCGGCGCCGAAGCGGCTGCCGGTGTTGGCGTTGGCAAAGCCGGTGGTTTGGGTGCTGGCCTGGTTCAAGCCAGGGGCCACGCCGCTGTTGGCGATGGCGCCGCCGCCTGAGGGCGTGCCGCCGAAGATGCCGCCCAGCACCTGGGCCAGGTGCGCGGCCGAGCCGTTCTTGACGCCATAGACGAACAGTTGCGGCTCCACGCTGTCATTGGGCTGGTCCAGGCGCTCAATCCAGGCCTTGACCTGCTCCAGATACTGCGCGCGCGGCGTGATGACCATGATGCTGTTGAGCCGCTCCAGCGGCACGATGCGCAGCGAGCCCAGCACCGGCAGCACCTGTGCGGCAATGGGCGTGGCCGCCTGTTGCTGGCCGCCAGGCTGCGCCTGACGAGCCTGCGCGGCCTGCTGCTGCGCGCGCAGCTGGGCGGCGCGCTGCTGCGGCGAGAGGTTTTGCTGCGCTGGCGCCGCGGCCGCTGCGCCAGTGCTGGCGCCTGGCGTTTCGCCGGCCAGCACCTGCATGGCCGCCTGCACGTCGGCCACCGAGGCGTACTTGAGCGGGAAGATGCCCACTGACATGCCCTTGAGCAGGTTCACGTCGAAGGTGCGCGCCAGCTCCATCCAGCCCTCGGCCTGTGGCCGGGTGCCAGCGAGCACCAGCAGGTTGCGGATGGTGTCCACGCGCAGCAGCGAGCTCTCGCCCATGACGGGCCTGAGGATTTCGGCCATTTCGGCCGCGCCAATGTATTCCAGCGGCAGCAGCACGATGCCATAGCCCGGCGGCAGCGGGCCGTAGCCGGTGCCGGCCATGCGCGGCGCGGGCACGATGCCGCGCAGCGCCTCGGGCGGGCCGATGTGGTAGAAGCCGCGGCTGTCCTGTGCGATCAGCAGGCCATTGGCCAGCAGCGCGGTCTCCAGCAGGGACATGGCCGTGTCCTTGGAGACGGCCTTGCGGGTCGAGAGCGTCAAGGTGCCGCCAATGGGCTGGTGCAGCACGTAGTCGGCCTTGAGGATCTCGCCCATCATGACGTGCACCACCTCGGTGATGGGCGCTTCCTCGAAATTGAACTCGCCGGCTTCGCCAGTCAGCGCCACGGCGCGCTTGGGCGGCTTGAGGGTCACGCCCTCGCCCTCGTAGATGCGGATCTGCGGCTCGGGCGGGCCTTCGTCCTGGCCAGCGGCAGCGCGGCCTTCGATGCGGGGATTGGGCCTGGGCGCCTCGCCCGAGACGGCCAGGGTCGTGCCCTGCCAGGCCTGCACTTCTTCGGAGTTGGCCTGCGCCGTGGCGCTGGCGGAGGCGCGGGCACTGGCCTGGGCGGTGGCGCTGTCGGCCGAAGGTGGCAGGTGGCTGCAGGCAAACTGGCTGGCGGCAACGGCCAGGCAAGTGCAGACCCAGCGCACAGCCAAGGGCTGGCGGCCTGGGCCCTGAGGGTGGGGGGCGGGGGTCAAACGGGGCATGGGCATGGCGCGCAATCAGGGGCGGTCAAATGCGATCAGATCCATTGAAGAGGTGGGGCACTGTATTACAGCGGGCTCATCGGCCGCGGCCCGCGACGGGCAGCGGGCTTCAATGGCATGAAAAAGTCGTTACGAAGTGAGGTCAGTCATGGGGCTGTGCAATGTGACATCCGCGTGGCCATCCATGTGGCATCAGCGCGGCGGCAGCGGGCGCGCCACTGCGGCGGGCACGGGCGCAATGACCGGGCGCCGGTGGCCGGCGGCCGTGCCTGGCAATGCTGTGGTGGCCGCCCCCGGTGCGGCATTGTCCTTGGCATCCGGGCGGCGGCGCTCAATGCGCAACACCTTGGTCGCCTGGCCAGAGCGCGTGAAGCGCGCCGAGCGGGCATCCAGGGCCGAGAGCGTCCAGCCCTCCAGGCTTTGCCCCAGGCGCAAGCGCCTGCTCTTGCCCTCGATCTCCACGATCACCACGCCTTGTCCATCCTGGTCGTAGACGCCCAGCAGACGGGCCGAATCAAAGGCCTGGGCTGGCTCAGGCTCTGGCGGGGGCGCGGGCGGCGCCTCAGGCGGCGGCGCCGGATCGGGCCATTTGCGCTCGAGCTCAAACAGCGGCTTTTGCGTGATCGTCGGGTAATCGGCCAGTTGCAACTGGCCGGGCAGCGCCGCGCCCTGCAAGGCCGAGCTGTAATCTGGCGCGATGGCTGGCGGCGCAGTCCAGCGCGCGCGGCCCCAGAGCAGCCAAGCCAATGCCAGGGCCAGCGCCAGCACCAGATTCAACAGCCAGAGCAGCGCGATCGGGGAGCGGCGGGTGTTCATGCGGCGCGCCTCCAGACGAAAAAGCGGGCTTGCACAATGAGCTGAATGGGCTCGTGCGGGCTGAGCTTGCGCCCAGCTTGCAGCGTGATGGAGGCGATCTGGATGGCTGGCCGCTGGGCCGAGAGGGCCACCAGCCCTTGACGCAGGCTTTTCAGATTGCCTTCCATGCGCACTTCCACGGGAACGGCCAGCAGATGGCCTTCCTGCTCCTGCTCAGGCAGCACCTGGCTGCTTTGGATGACCATTTGCGTGCCGGAGAACGCGGCGCGCAGCTTTTGCTGGATGTCGGTGCCGATCTGGCCGATGTCGCGTTCGGCGGGATAGGTGTAGGCATCGAGCAGCTGGGCGCTGCGCTGCAGGGCCTGCTGCATCTGCGCTTCGGATTGCGTGATGCCCAGCAGGCGCTGGTAGCGCGGGCCAACGTCGGCCAGGCTCTGCTGGGCCCAGAGGTGCTTTTTCACCACATAGGCGCCGCCGGCGAGCAGCGCGGCCAGCACCAACAGGCCAGTGAGCAGTTGCAGCAGGCTGTCCTTGGAGAGGCGGCGCGGCGCAAAGGGAGTGGGATGGCTTGTCACTGCGCGGTTTCTCCAGTGGCGGGCATGTCCAGGGCTTCGATCCCGGTGTCTGCTTCGGCGTTTGCTTCGGCGTCTGGCTCGGCGCCGGGTGCCGCCTCGGGCGCTTCGCCTGGCTTGGCCGCGGGCGGCGGCTCGGGCGCTGGCGCTGCGGGGCCGCCCACGCCGGGCATGTTGGCCGGAGCTGGTGTGTCGGGCACGGCCCCGGGCAGGCCCAAGGCCGGAATTGGGGCCTGGGCGCCTGGGGCCACGCCGGAGGTCTGGTCTTGCGGGCTGCGGCTGGCGCTTGGCTGCGCTGCGTCCGGGGCCGCAGGCGCGCGCGCGGTGTTGCCGGCAGCGTCGGCGGCCGCATCGGGTGGGGCGGTGGGCGCGGCCGGCTCAGCCTCGGGCAGCGGCTCGGGCGTGTAGCCTGTGTTCAGCGCCCCGGGCGCCAGGCGCATTTGCACGGAGAAACGCTCTTTATCGGCCCGCGGCACGACCTGCACCGGGCGTGTGGTGCGCACCTCGGCAAAGGCCTGCTGCTCGCTGAGCAGTTGGATGATGGCTGCGGCGTTGCCAGCCTCGGCGCTCAGGTCGATGGCCTCGTCGTCCCATTTGAGCTCCAGCGCCGAGACGTCGTTGGGCAGCAGTTGGCTTAGCAACTCGATGACTTGCGCCGGGTTGACGCGCCGGGCCACCTGGCCTTGGATGTGGGTGATGCTCTCCAGCGCGCTCATCAGCACGGCGCGCTCGCCGTCCAGGCCGCTGGCCTGCGCCAGCAGCGCGTGGTAGGCCTGATTGGCCTCGATGGCTTGGTTGCGCAGCCGCCAAGTGGGCGTGACGGCCAGGGCCGCCAGCAAGGCGGCGGCCAGCAGCAGGGCCAGCCAGGTGCGCTGGCGCCGGGCGTTGATGGCCTGTTGGGCGATGCCCTCGGCAAAGCCCTGCAGCACGATGGGCGGGCCGCCCTGCGGCGTGAAGGCCCAGAGCTCGCTGCGCTCAATGGGCCAGGGGCCGGGCCGGGCCGCGGGCGGGTGCTGGCCCAGCCCGTTCAGGTGTTGTTGGATGTGCTGGCGTGCGCCAAAGGCCGCATGGATTTGCCATGCGCTGCCGTGGTCGCTGGCGGGCTGCTGGCAAAAGCCCCAGACCAGCTCGTCCTCGGCAAAGGGGCTGCTGCTGACGATGTCCAGCGCCACGGCCTGGCGGATTTGGGCCGCGGGCAGCTCTGGCAGCCTCAGGCTGCGGCGCAGCAGCAAGGCCTCTGGCAGCTCGATGGCCCACAGCGGCGCTTGGCTGCTGCCGGGCTGCTCCTGCGGGCGCAGGCGGCCATCTTGCCAACGCGCCAGACTGCCATCGGCGCGCAGCAATTGGTAGCTGGGCGCCAGCTCGAACCAGCGCAGCGGCGCCCGCTGGTGCAGCTGCCGCATGGCCTGCAGCCAGTCCTGGCCGATGGTGCGCAGATCCAGACCAAACAGCACCCAGGGCGAGCTGTGCGGTTGGTCAGACGGGGTGGAGGAGGGCGATGCGCTCATGCGGGCAATGGGGGCGGCAGTCGGGACGAAGGGGGTGGCGGATGCACTCAAGGGGCCAAGGCATGGTCTTGGGCCACGCGGATGCGGCTGTCCAGCACCTGCCAGAACAGGCCGCTGCGCTGCGCGAAATGGCTCACGCGCATGTCGCGTGTGAGCTCGAAAGTGGCGCCCTCCTGCGGCACCAGGGCGGTGAAGCGAAAGAACAGCTGGATGCGCTCCATGCGCTGCGCCCCCCCCGGTGCGGCATCGCCTGGCTGCAGGCCGAACAGGGCGCGCAGCGGGGCAGGGCTGGAGCGCAAATCCAGGTTGCCGTAGCGCAGGCTGGCAGTCACGAAATCCGCCACTCTAGCATAGAGCGCGTAGTGCATGCCGGGCACTTGCAGCAGGTCTTCGGGAGCTTCAATGCCGCGCGCCAGACCGCTGCTGGTGGGCTCGTCGCGCCACTGCACGATGCGCGCGGCCAGCTCCTGCGCGGCAGCGCCGTTCAGGCCGCCGATGCGCTCGAGCAGCAGCGCCAGCAGCTCGGGCGGCGCGCTGGGCAGGTTGATGAAGCCGTGCAGGCCCTGGATGCGCACCGGGATGCTGACGCCGCGGTACTGCACGTCCAGCTCGAACACGCCCTGCTCGGGCTGCTCCTGGGCGAGCACATCGGCTTGCTGCGCGGCCAGCGCGATGGCGGCCTCGCCCAGGGCCTGGGCCTGCAGGCGCTGGCGCTCCAGCGCGGTGGTCTTGAGCTCCGAGCGCACCGATTGCACCAGGCCGACGGTGATGACGCTCATGATGGCCACGACCCAGAGCACGGCAATCAGCGCGATGCCGCGTGCGCGGGGCCGGCTGGGGGGCATGGGGCTGTGGGGCATCATCCACCGCCTCCGCCCACCGTGGCCCGGTTGCTGGACTGTGAAGCCGCGCCCGGGCGGCGCAGCGCAATGATCTTGACCGGCAGCGCCAGCTGCGTGGTGTGCATCTCCAGCATGACGTGCGAGGGCAGTTGGAAGGGAAAGCGCCATTGCTCGGCCCAGGCGATGGCGTCTTGCTCCTCGCCGCGGTAGCGCACGGCGAAGTGGCTCAGGTCGTCGAGCAGCACGCGCGACTGCATCTGGCTGGGCTCGGGCAATTGGGGCAGGTCCTGCCAGGGCATGAAGCGCAGCACCAGGGCCTGGCCTTGTTCGGTGGGCTCGGCCGCGAGCTGGAAGAAGTGCTGCCCGCCCATGCCGTAGCGCGCCGGCATGATGCCGATCCAGCGGATGCGCTGGGCATCGCCCTCGAACCAATAGCGCGACTCGTGCTCGCGCAGCACGCCGGGGCGGCGGCGCATCACCAGATGGCCCAGGGTCTGTTCGAGGATGTGCATGGCGCTGCGCAGCTGGCTGGCGCGATCCAGCCGCGCGTCGATGCGCGTCTCGGTTTGCGCCAGGCTGTAGAAGGACGAGCCCAGGCCCAGCATCACCAGGCCCAGCAAGGCCATCACCACCAGCATCTCCAGCAGCGTGAAGCCGTGCGCCATGCCGCGAGCCATGCGCTTCATTGCGGCGCTCCTGCGTCATCGGGCAGTGCGTTGGCGCTGCCGTCGATGTGGCGCTGCGGCCGCAGCGTGGACAGGGCGATGGCGCGCTCGTGCTCGCCATCGCGCCAGGACACGCGGATGCTCAGCTCGTGCAGCGGCACCACGCTGAGGCGCTGCTGTTGTGGCGCGCTGGCGTAGGGCTGGCTGCTGACCTGCCAGTCAAAACCGCCGGACTGGCCCTGGGCGTTCCAGCCCGATTCGGGCAGGGCGTCGTGGGCGCTCAACAGCGACTGCGCCAGCATGGTGGCGCGCTGGTACTGGCCGCTGATGGCCACGGCCTGGGTGTTGCTGCCCAGTGTGCGGTACAGCAACGCCAGCGCCAGCGCCATGATGAACAGCGCCACCAACACCTCAATCAGCGTGAAGCCTGCGGCAGCACGGGCCGGGCTTGGGCGACTTGAGCGGCGGGCCTTCATGGCAGCAGCGGCTCCTGCGTGATGTCGCCGGTGAGCCAATCCACGCGCAGCCGCGTGCCATCGCCATTGGGGCGCAGCAGCTCGATGCTGCCGCCGGTGGAGCCGCCTTCGGGCAGGAACCAGATGGCGGCCACCTCGCGCCCGGCCTGCGGATCCAGCTCGGCCACGGTGGTGCGCAGTTCCAACTCGGCAGGCAGGGTGTAGCTGCGCGAGCCCAGGTTGAACTGCTTGCTGCGCAAATCGAGCGTGAAGTGCGTCACCGTGCCGCTGCTGTAGGCCTCATCGCGCAGCGTGCGCAGTGAAGTCCAGAGGCTGCGCACCGCGTCGCGGTACTGCGCGCCTTCGTGGATGCGGGCATAGGCCAGCGGCACCAGCGCCGCCATCAGCCCGGCGATGGCGATGACCACCAGCAGCTCGATGAGCGTGAAGCCGCGCTGGGGCCTGCGCAGTGCGCGCGGCCAGGGGGTAAGGGGCAGGGCGGGGCGGGGCAAGGGCGTGCGGCCTGGGTCAATGCCGAATGGGACGCCCCAGGCTGCCACTGTCATTGCGGCTGCGGCAGCCTGGGCGGGGCCCCATCACTTGGCGTTGCTGATGTCGGCGTTCTCCCCCTCGCCGCCGGGCACGCCGTCGCCGCCGTAGCTCATGATCTGCACGCCGCCCTTGGGGCCGGGGTTGCTGTAGACGTAGGGCTTGCCCCAGGGGTCGCTGGGCACGCCGCCGCGCAGGTAGGGGCCGTTCCAGATGGCCACGCCGCCCGGGCGCGTGACCAGGGCCTGCAGGCCCTCGCTGGCGGTGGGGTAGCGCCCCACCTCCAGCTTGAACACGTCCAGGGCTTTTTCGATCTCGGCGATCTGCACCAGCGCGGTCTTGGACTTTTGCCCGCCCAGCACGCCCATGACCTGTGGGCCCACCAGGCTGGCCAGCAGGGCCAAGATGGCGACGATGACCAGGATTTCGATCAGCGTGAAGCCGCGCTGCGCGCTGCGCAGGCCGCGCGCCAGGACGCCGCGCAGGCGCTGTGGGGTGCAAAGGGATGACATGGGAAGAATGGGTGTTGGCATGACAAAGAACTATGAAAAAAGCTGGCAGGCCGGGCCGCATCACATCAGCTGGCCAGCTGGTTGATCGAGAGAATGCCCATCATCAGCGCAATCAGGATGAAGGCCACCATGACCCCGAGCACGACGATCATCAGCGGGCTCAGCAGCGTCAGCGCGCGCTTGATGCCGGTCTCGACCTGGCGGTTGAGGATGTCGGCCAGCTCCAGCGACATGGCGCCGATCTTGCCGGTCTCCTCGCCCACGCGGATCAGGTTGATGGCCAGCGGCTCGAAGATGCCGGTCTTGCCCATGGCATCGACCACGCGCACGCCTTCCTTGACGGCGGGCGCGACCTTGAGCAGCGGCTCGCGGATGCTGCGGTTGCTCACCGTATCGGTGGCAATGCCCAGGGCGGTGAGCATCGGAACGCCATTGCCCAATAAGGTTCCCCAGGAGCGCGTGAACAGCGTCATCTGGTAGCGCGCGGCCAGCGCGCCGATGATGGGCAGGCGCAGGATGCGCGCCTGCCACCAGGCGCGCCCGGCCGGGCCGCGCAGCCAGCGCCAGCCCAGCGCCGCCAGCGCCGCCA
>JAUMYI010000068.1 GCA_030528705.1 Comamonadaceae bacterium
GCCCGCATGCCGTCCTCGTCCAGCACGGGCACGCCCAAGGACTGGGCTTTTTCCAGCTTGCTGCCGGCCTCGGCGCCGGCCACCAGGTAGTGGGTTTTCTTGCTCACGCTGCCGGCCACCTTGGCGCCGGCGGCTTCGAGCATCTCCTTGGCCTGCTCGCGGCTCAGGCTCGGCAGAGTGCCGGTGATGACGATGGTCTTGCCCGTCAGCGGCAGCAGGGCGTGGGCGGCGGGTTCGCCCTCGGGCCAGGTGATGCCCACGGCGCGCAGCTGGGCCACCACTTCGCGGTTGTGCGGTTGGGCGAAGAAGGTGTGGATGCTGGCGGCCACCACGGGGCCGACGTCGGGCACTTGCAGGAGCTGGTCGGGGTTGGCGTCCATCACCGCGTCCAGCCGGCCGAAGTGGCGCGCCAGGTCCTTGGCCGTGGTTTCGCCCACGTGGCGTATGCCCAGGGCGTAGAGAAAGCGCGCCAGCGTGGTGTGCTTGGACGCTTGCAGCGCGTCCAGCAGGTTTTGCGCCGATTTCTCGGCCATGCGCTCCAGCGCGGCCAGCGGGGCCAGGCCCAGGCGGTAGAGGTCGGGCAGGCTGCGCACTGCGTTGCCATCGACGAGCTGCTCGACCAGCTTGTCGCCCAGGCCCTCGATGTCCAGGGCGCGGCGCGAGGCGAAGTGCAGCAGCGCCTGCTTGCGCTGCGCCGGGCAGGAGATGCCGCCGGTGCAGCGGTGGTCGGCCTCGCCTTCTTCGCGCAGCACGGCGCTGCCGCAGACGGGGCAGTGCGCGGGCATGGTGAATTCGGTCGCGCCGGGCGGGCGCTTGTCGGGCAGCACGGCCACGACTTCGGGGATCACGTCGCCGGCGCGGCGCACGATGACGGTGTCGCCCACGCGCACGTCCTTGCGCCGCGCTTCCAGCTCGTTGTGCAGCGTGGCGTTGGTGACGGTGACGCCGCCGACGAACACGGGCGCGAGCTTGGCCACGGGCGTGAGCTTGCCGGTGCGGCCCACCTGCACGTCGATGGCCTGCACGCGGGTGAGCTGCTCCTGCGCCGGGTACTTGTGCGCCACGGCCCAGCGCGGCTCGCGCGTGACGAAGCCCAGCTCGCGTTGCAGGGCCAGCGCGTCCACCTTGTAGACCACGCCGTCGATGTCAAAGGGCAGCGCGTCGCGCTGCGCAGCGACCTCGGCGTGAAAGGCAATCAACTCTGCCGCGCCGCTGGCTGGCCGCGCCAGCGCCGAGACGGGCAGGCCCCAGGCTTCGAGCGCCTTGAGCGCCTGCCAGTGGCTGGCCCAGTCCGGCCCGCCCTCGGCCGGCGGCGTGACTTCGCCCAGGCCGTAGGCGAAAAAGCTCAGCGGCCGGCTGGCGGCGATGGCCGGGTCGAGCTGGCGCACCGCGCCGGCGGCGGCGTTGCGCGGGTTGACGAAGGTCTTGGCAGCCTTGTCGCCGGCGGCCATTTTCTGGCGCTGGGCTTCGTTCAGAGCCTCGAAATCGTCGCGCCGCATGTAGACCTCGCCGCGCACTTCCAGCACGGGCGGGGCTGGCGGCGCGCCGCCCTCGGTGCGCAGGCGCAGCGGCACCTGGCCGATGGTGCGGATGTTCTGCGTCACGTCCTCGCCGGTTTCGCCGTCGCCGCGCGTGGCGGCCTGCACCAGCACGCCGTGCTCGTAGCGCAGGCTGATGGCCAGGCCGTCGAACTTGGGCTCGGCCACGTAGGCGATGGGCTGGCCGGCCAGCGCGGCCAGGGCCAGCGCGTGCAGCGGCTCGGCGCGGTGGCGCGGGTCGCTGGCTTTCAATTCGCAGCGGCGCTGCTCGCCCGCCAGGTGGTTGCGCACCTGTTCGTCGAACTTTTCGGCGCCGGCGGGGCTGGTGTCGGTTTCGGTGCGGATGCTGAGCATGGGCACGCGGTGGCGCACGGGGGCAAAGTCCTCCAGCACGGCGCCGCCCACGCGCTGCGTGGGCGAGTCGGGCGTGCGCAATTCGGGGTGCGCGGCCTCCAGCGCCTGCAACTCGCGCAGCAGGCGGTCGTACTCGGCATCGGGGATTTCGGGCGCATCCAGCGTGTGGTACTGGTGGGCGGCGCGGTTGAGCTGGGCGCGCAGGGCGGCGGCCTGCTGCTGCAGATCGGTGTGGGCGGGCATGGCGTGGCGGCCTCAGCTGAAGAGTTGCATCGCAGAGGGGCTGCCGGCAGGGAAGCCGCGCGCTTCGAGCGCGTCGTACAGGCGCTCAATGTCGCTGCCGATGGAGTCCATGGCCATGGCCGGCAGTTTGCGGCCGTCGGCGTCGGTGACGTGGGCCTCCATGGTCTCGGCCAGCTCATCGAGAATGCCGCGCAGGCGTTCAAAGGCGTTTTCCGTGCGCTCGACGTTGGGCAGGTCCAGAGTGATGAGCAGCTCGTGCACCGGCACGTGGTCCAGGTCGTCGGCCATGGCCGCCTGGGCGTCGTAGCTGAGCACCAGCACGGGCGGCGCGTGGGGGGCGACGGCAGGCAGCACCAGGCGCCCGGGCGTGACCGAGGGCTTGAAGCCGTGCCGGGCAGCGCATTGCTGCACGTAGCCAGGGCTCCAGGTGGCGCGTTTGGCCAGCAGCATCAGATTGAGCACGGCGTCGTTCTGGGCCGCGAAGTGGTCGATCTCGCGCCCGCGCGCCACTTCGTGCAGCATGTCCGGGAAGTCCGGCGCGGCGCCGATGGCGTCAGCAAATTCCTGCGTCTTGAGCACGAATTCGGAAAACTCGATTTCGTTGAGCGCCCCTTGCCGGTTGGCCAATTGAATGGCCGCTTGCAATTGGCTGTATTTGGAGCCGGCATGAGGCGCTTCCCATTGCCGGGTCTGCGTGTTCAGGCCCTGGATCAGAAACTGTTTTTTGCCGATGCGCCGCGTCGGCGGCTGCGCAGCCAGCGCGGCATCGCCGGAGATGGGCTTGTCCAGCGCGAGCTCGACCACGCTGAACACCAGGCTGTCGAACTCCAGGCCCGGGCTGCCCGGTGGCAGGGGCTGGGCAGGCGCTGGCGGGGCAGCGTCGGCCGCTGGGGCGGCAGCGGTGGTTTGCTCGGGCGCGGCCGCAGCATCGCTGGCAGCGTCGGCCGTGCCCACGCCTTTGCCCAGGCCGAACAGGCCGCTGCCCGGCGGGTGCGCGGCGGCAGGCTCCAGCGATGGCTCGCGCTGCGGGGCGGGCTGGAGCTCCGGCGGGGGGCTGGCATCCAGGCCGGGCTCCTGGCGCTGCTGGTCACTGGGCCGGGCATGCTTGGCAGGCGGGCGGGCCTTGCGTGGCGCGTGCCTGATGTGGTGCCATTGGTTGTAGGCGATCACCGCCAGCACGATGGCGACGCCCAGAACGATCAAAGTGGTTTGCAAGGAGCTCATAGTGGGCGCTATTTTATGGAAGGCGCCTGCGCTTGCCGCAGAGGCCGGAGCGGCTGCAGCCCGCTTGCGCTGTGTGCTCAGCAGCCCATTTCAGGGCGCGCCCGCCCACCTGGCGCTCAAGAGTGTGGCGGCCCGCTGCCGGGCGCCGCTGCGCTGCCCGTGGGGGCGGCCAGCAGCAACTGGGCCTGGCGCGCCACCAGCACGCATTCGCGCAGGTGTTGCTCGCCCAGGTAGCGCAGCGCGGCATAGCCGATGCTGGCGGAGATGGCCTGCCCGGCCAGGGGCACGAATTTGGCCGCCTGCTTGCTGCTCATGCGCAGGCCGATGCGCGTGGCCAGCTTGACGACCATCTCCCGCGTGACCAGTTTGCCAATCAGCACCGAGCCGACCATGGCAATGGCTTTTTGCACCTGCTCGCGCTTTTCAGGGTGCAGGGCGTCGATTTGCTCGGGGCTCAAGCCAAATTCGCGATTGATTTGCGGGATCAATTTGCTCAGCAGCGCCGCATCGGCGGCCCAGTCCAGGCCTGGCACGGGCACGGAGCTGGCCACGGCCGCCATCAAGGCCTTGCGATGCAGAATTTTGCGGCTGCGGCGCACGGCTTCTTCCAGTTTTGGGTGGCCTTGGGCCAGCTCCAATGCCGAGGGCGGGGTATTCAGGCGAGGGGGTTTCATGGCCGCTCCAATGCGTACTGCTGTAGGGCAATATCAAAGAGGGAAAAAAGAGGCCCGCATGGCCTGTGGGGGGCTGCGGGCCTCTTGGCGTTGATGGCAGGGATTTTTATTTCTTTGCCACGGCGCCCCAAATGACCAGCAAGATGATGGCGCCAATCACTGAGGCGATGAAACCTGCGGGTTCGTCCGCACGGTAGAAGCCGACTTGCGCGCCAAGAAAGCGGGCTAGGAAAGAACCGGCAATGCCCAGCAGCGCAGTCATGATCCAGCCCATGGGATCGCGGCCTGGCTTGAGGGCGCGGGCAACCAGGCCCACGATCAGGCCGATGAACAAAGTACCGATGATGGCTGTAATACCCATTTGATTTTTCCTTTTTGAAATCCGCAGCAGCGGGGGGTTAACGACAGAAAGCCTGAATTGGGCATAAAGCCCGGGGTTTTCAAGCATTATTTTGTAAATTAATGTTTGAAAAGTCAGGCCAGCCCTTGATTCAGTTTTGCTGGTGCGCAGCAGTTTAGTGGGCATGAAAAAAGCCCATGGCTTGTAGGTCATGGGCTTGGGAAGGAGGCGGTTTTCAGAATGGCCGTTGTGCGGCGGCCAGGAAGTTCTTCAGGCCGCTTTCAAAAGCCAGATCCAGACGGCCGTAGAAATCGGGCTCGTCCGGGGCCGAGCAGCTGGCCGTGCCACCGTGCAGGGTGCCGATGACGTGGCCCGATTGCGTGAACAGGGCCGAGCCGCTGCTGCCGGCCTCGGTCGTGCCATCGCCCCAGCGCACTTCGTAGTAGCGGCCGCGCCCGTCGGAGGCGGCCTGGCAGTGGCGCCCGTCGCAGTTGGCGTAGTTCTGAGTCTCGCCGCCGGAGATCTTGCCCAGGGTGCCGCTGGGGTGGTGCAGCGCGAGCACTTTCTGGATGGAGTTGTTCAAGCGGGCATCCCAGCCGGCCAGATAGGTGCCGGCGGGGGCGGCGTCGTTGAGCACCAGCAGCGTGGTGTCAAAGCCCTGGCCGACGTTGCTGGTGTAGAGCAGGCGCGCGCCGCGCGTGCGGGTGGTGCGGCGCGCGTCAAGGTAGGGGCTGCCGCAGCTGGCGCTGCGGAAGAACCAGTCGGTCTGCAGGCTGCCAGCTACGGTTTGCGAGCTGATGCAGTGGTGGGCGGTGAGGAAGTAGGGGATGTCCGAATGAATGGCGTCGTTGAGCAGCGTGCCGGTGCAGAAATAGCCCTTGCCATCGCGCACGAAGGACATGCGGGCCACGGCATCGCGCTCGGCGCTGCCGTTGGAGTAGCAGCTCATGTCCAGATTGCAGCTGCCTGCGCTGGGAATGCGCTCCTTGCTCAGGCTGACGCGCTGCGGCTGAGCCGGTTGCAGCGCGGCATCGCTGTCGGTATCAACGAAGCGGTGCGAAATGCTGGGCAGGGCCAGTTGCAGGGCCTCGGGGGCGGTGCCGGCGGGCAGGATGATCTCCAGGCGCACGGCATCGCCGCCCAGGTCGGGCGACCACCAGGTGCGCGCGGCCGCGCCTTGTTCGCCGGCCTGGGCGTTCAGGCGCAGCACGGCGTTGATCTCGGCCCCGGTGGTCTCAAAGCCTTGCGCATCAGCGCCGCCGTCCGGGTAGAGGCGCAGCAGCGCGGCATCGGGCAATGCCTGTACCCACAGGCCCAGGCGGATGCCCAGGGCGCCGGCAGCTTGCACGCGCAGCGCGGCCACTTGCTGGCCTTGCGCGTCCTGGCGCCAGTGCAGCAGGCTGGCCAGTTGCTCGGGGCTCTGGGCCTGGGCCACGGTTTGCGGCTGGGCGATCAGGATGGGGCCGCCCAGGCTGTCGCTCTGGGCCTTGGCTTGGGCCTGTGCATCCAGGGCCGGCAGCGCAATCTCTGCGGCCTGGCCGGCGCTGGGGGTCATGTCGCTGATGGCGCGAAAGCCCGAGTCCTGATGGGTTTTGTTGTGGTGGTAGCGGCCATCGAGCTTGCTGATGTTCAGCACCGGCGGCTGCGCAGGCGGGGGCGTGTAGCCATCGTGGTCGTCGCTGCCGCCGCAGGCGACCAGCACGGCGGCGCTGGCCGCGGCAATGAGCGAGATACGGAGTGTGGTGGACATGGAACAGCTCTTTCTCAAGTGAATGGGGGCGGGAGGGCCTGGGCCGAAGCAGGTGGCTTGGCATTCACCGCCGGGAGCGCGCCTTGCATGGCAGGAAGGCGCTTTGAGTGTGGCCGCGATTATGTCCCACGGCCTTTGCCTGTGCGGGAGCCAGGGCCGAGTGCATAGGTGTAATGCCGGCGCAAAAGATGTGAGAGCCTGTGCACAGGCTTGGCTCCTGTGCCGCGATTTGGAACAGGTACTCAGACCTCCAGCCATTCCTTGCGGATGGCGGCGTCGGCGCGCAGTTGTTCGGGCGTGCCGTCAAAGACGATGCTGCCGTGGCCCATGAGCAGGCAGCGGTCGGCGATTTCCAGCGCGATGGTGAGCTTTTGCTCGATCAGCAGCACCGAGACGCCGCGTTCGCGCAAGGTGCTGAGGAACTGGCCGACTTGCTCGACGATCTTGGGCGCCAGGCCTTCGGTGGGCTCGTCGATCAGCACCAGATCGGGCTCGCCCATCAACGCGCGGCACAGCGCCAGCATTTGCTGCTCGCCGCCCGAGAGCACGCCGGCCTCGGTGTGCTGGCGTTCGCGCAGGCGCGGGAACAGGCGGTAGGAGTCCTCAAAACTCCAGCGGCTGTTGCCCTTGTGCCCGCTTTTCTCGCCCAGCATGAGGTTCTGGTGCACGGTGAGCTTGGGGAAGATTTCGCGGTTTTCGGGCACGTAGCCCACGCCCAGATGGGCGATTTCGTAGGGCTTCTTGCCCACCAGATTGACGCTGGCGCCGCCTGCGCGCTGCAGCAGGATCTGGCCGCTGCAATCGACCAGGCCCATGATGGCCTTGGCGGTGGTCGAGCGCCCCGAGCCGTTGCGCCCGAGCAGGGCCAGGATCTCGCCGCGGCGCAGCTCAAATTGCACGCCGTGCAGGATGTGGCTTTTGCCGTAATAGGCATGCAGTTGGTCAATGCGCAGCATGCTCGCGCTCTCCTTGTTCTGGTGGGGCCGAGGCTTGCAGGGCGGCATTGGCCTGGTTCTGCGCCAGCACCGAGCCCAGGTAGGCCTCCTGCACGGCCGGGTTGGCGCGCACGTTCTCGGGCGTGTCAAAAGCGATGAGCTGGCCATAAACGAGCACGGCGATCTTGTCGGCCAGGCCGAAGACCACGCCCATGTCGTGCTCCACGGTCAGCAAGGTCTTGCCTTCGGTGACTTCCTTGATGAGTTCGATGAAGTGCGCGGTCTCGGTCTTGCTCATGCCGGCGGTGGGCTCATCGAGCAAGATCACTTCGGCGCCGCCGGCGATGGTGATGCCGATCTCCAGCGCGCGCTGCTCGGCGTAGGTCAGGTTCATGGCCAGCTCGTCGCGGCGCTTTTGCAGGTGCAGCCGGTGCAGCAGCGCCTCGGTGCGGGCATTGGCATCGTGCAGGTTGGCCAGAAAGCGCAAAAAGGTGTAGCGGTAGCCGGTGTGCCACAGCAGGCCGCAGCGCAGGTTCTCGAACACGCTGAGCTTGGGAAAGAGGTTGCTGACCTGAAAGCTGCGCGCCAGCCCCAGGCGGTTGATCTCGTAGGGCGTCTTGCCGTCGATGCGGCTGCCGCCCAGCCAGACCTCGCCACTGCTGGGCTGCAGCCGGCCGCTGATGAGGTTGAACAGCGTGGACTTGCCCGCGCCGTTGGGGCCGATGATGGCCACGCGCTCGCCGCGCTGCACGGCCAGATCAACGCCGCGGATGATCTCGGTCTTGCCGAAGTGCTTGCTCAGGCCGCGCAGTTGCAGCGCATACGAAGTGGGGGTGCTCATGTGCTGGCTCCTGTTGGCGCATCTGCGCGCCGGGTGCGCAAGTCGGCCTCGATCAGCTCCTGCTGGCGGTGCCAGACCTGGATGAAGCCGCGGCGCACCCAGGCGAAGACGATGGCGCCCAGCGCGGCCGCAGCCACTGTCAGCGCCCAGTGGGTCTTGTCGTGCACGTTGAGCCTCAGGCCCATGAATTTCAGCTCGGGGCTCATGATGGCGTTCATCTGCAGGTGGTAGACCATTTCGATCAGCGCGGCCAAGGCCAGGAACGCGGCAATGCCAGCCAGCGCCAGCGCCACGTAGGGCAGCAGCAGCGGCCCGAAGCGGCCAAACTGCAGCACGCGCACGTTGTGCATGACGATGCTGGCCACGCCGCCAGGGGCAAACATCACCATGAACAAAAAGGCCATGCCCAGATACAGCATCCAGGCCTGCGTCAGCTCCGAGAGCAGCACGGTGGCCAGCACCATCAGCACGGCGCCGATGATGGGGCCGAAGAACAGCGTGGCGCCGCCCAGAAAGGTGAACAGCAGGTAAGCGCCCGAGCGCACGGCGTTGAGGCTGTCCATGGCGGTGATGATCTCGAAATTCAGAATCATCAGCCCGCCGCCGATGCCGGCGAAAAAGCCCGAGATGATGAACGAGAGGTAGCGCACGCGCTGGGTGCTGTAGCCGATGAACTCCACGCGCTCGGGGTTGTCGCGCACGGCGTTGAGCATGCGCCCCAGCGGGGTGCGCGTGAAGGCGAACATCAGCATGGTGCAGACCAAGCAATAGGCCGCGATCAGGTAGTACATCTGGATCGAGGGGCCGAAGGTAATGCCCAGCACGGGCTGGCCGACCACGCGGTCGGTGGAGATGCCGCCCTCGCCGCCGAAGAACTCGGGGAACATCAGCGCCATGGAGGCCACCAGCTCGCCAATGCCCAGCGTGATCATCGCGAAGGTCGTGCCAGCCTTCTTGGTCGTGACGTAGCCAAACAGCGCGGCAAAAAAGGCCCCGGCCAGGCCGCCCACCAGCGGGATCAGCGTCACCGGCACGAACAAGGCGCCGGCCCCGACCTTGTTGAGCACGTGGATGGCAATGAATGCGCCCAGGCCGACGTACACGGCGTGGCCGAAGCTGAGCATGCCGCCCTGGCCCAGCAGCATGTTGTAGCTCAGGCAGATGATGATGAGATAGCCCATCTGCGAGAGCATGCTCAGCGCCAGCCCGCTGGTGAAGACTTTGGGCGCCAGCAGCAGCGCCAGCGCAAAGCCGCCCCAGATGATCAGGCGCCACTTGTTGAGCATGGGCACGTGCGCCGGCGCGGGCGGGCGCGCGTGCGCGCCGC
This sequence comes from Comamonadaceae bacterium, assembly GCA_030528705.1. Lineage (GTDB taxonomy): Bacteria > Pseudomonadota > Gammaproteobacteria > Burkholderiales > Burkholderiaceae_C > Lampropedia. The sequence goes on from JAUMYI010000068.1 coordinate 9,227, forward strand.
CGGGCGTGGCTGTGGGGGCGGCTGTGGGGGTGTGGGTGGTGGTGTTCATGGTGTCTCAACCCTCTCTGACTCAGCCCTCTCGTTTGCCCATCAGCCCGCGCGGGCGCAGGATCAGCATCAGCACCAGCAGCAGGTACGGCAGGATGGGCGCGACCTGGGCGATGCTCAGGCGCAGCACCGGGTAGCCGAAGGTCTCGGGGCCGGCCTGCACGCCCAGGCTCTGCAACAGGCCCAGCAGCGAATGGTCCATGGCCACGGCAAAGGTTTGCATGATGCCGATTAGCAGCGAGGCGATGAAGGCCCCGCCCAGCGAGCCCATGCCGCCCACGACCACGACCACGAAGATGATGGGCCCCACGGCCAGCGCCATGGCCGGCTCGGTGATGTAGGTGTTGCCGCCGATCACGCCGGCCAGGCCGGCCAGGGCCGCGCCGCCGCCGAAGACCAGCATGAACACGCGCGGCACGTTGTGGCCCAGGGCCTCGACCATCTCCGGGTGCGTCAGCGCCGCCTGGATCACCAGGCCGATGCGCGTGCGCGTGAGCACCAGCCAGATCGACACCAGCATCAGCACCGCCACCAGCATGATGAAGGCGCGCGAGCGCGGGAACTGGGTGTCAAACAGCGTGAACAACGGCCCCTGCAGAAACGGCGGCAGGCCGTAGGGCACGGCCGCGCGGCCCCAGACCAACTGCACGAGCTCCAGCACCAGGTAGGACAGGCCGAAAGTCACCAGCAGCTCGGGCACGTGGCCGAACTTGTGCACGCGCCGCAGGCAAAAGCGCTCGAAGGCCGCGCCCAGCGCGCCCACCAGCAGCGGCGCAATCAGCAGCGCGGCCCAAAAGCCCACGGCGCTGGAGATGACGTAGGCAAAGTACGCGCCCAGCATGTAGAAGCTCGCGTGCGCGAAATTGAGCACGCCCATCATGCTGAAGATCAGGGTCAGGCCAGAGCTGAGCATGAACAGCAGCAGCCCGTAGCTCAGCCCGTTGAGCAGCGATATGACGAAGAATTCAAAACTCATGGCTGGTCATCGGTGCGAGGAGGAGGGCAGGGCGGCTGTGGGGCCGGCCTGCGCGGTGGCGGCGCTGCGCAGGCCGCGCGTGGCCAGCCGCACGGCCTGAGCTTCGTCAAGAGGGGCGCTTCATCTGGCAGGTGGTGGGCGTGCTGGCCTGCTCGCGCTCGAAGTACTGCACCGGCTGGAAGGCCAGGCCGGTGTTCTCCTGCGAGTAGGGCAGGGCGTCGCTGGCCTTGCTCCAGCGCGTGATGAACAGGCCTTGCTGCAGCTGGTGGTCATCCTTGCGCATTTGCAGCGTGCCGTGCGCGCCGGGGAACTCCAGCCCTTCCAGCGCAGCGGCAACCTTGAGCGGCTCGGTCGAGCCAGCCTTGTGCATGGCGTGCGAGAGCATGGCCAGGCCGTTGTAGACCGAGGTGGTGTACATGTCTTCCTTGAACTTGTCCTTGAAGCCGCGGGTGATCTCGCCGATCTCGCCGGGCAGGTTCATGTGGCTGTAGAACACCTCATAGACCTTGCCCTCGGCGGCCGCGCCAAAGGCCGTGGGCGAGCCGCTGGCCGTGCCGTAGTAAACGAAGAACTTGACGTCCTTGAGCCCTGCGTCGTTGGCGGCCTTGACCAGCAGCGACAAGTCCGAGCCCCAGTTGCCGCTGATGACGGCATCGGCGCCGGATTGGCGAATCTTGGCAATGTAGGGCGCAAAGTCGCGCACCTGCGCCAGCGGGTGAAAGTCCTCGCCGACGATCTGCACATCCGGCGCGTATTCCTTGAGGTACTGGCGCGCATAGCGCGTGACCTGCTGGCCGTGGCCGTAGTTCTGGTTGATCAAATAGACCTTCTTGACACCGCCTTGCTGGCCGATGAACTGCGCCAGCGCGCGCATCTTCATGGTCGTGTCGGCATCGAGGCGAAAGTGCCAGTAGCTGCACTTCTCGTTGGTCATCTCCGGGTCCACGCCCGAATGGTTGATGAACACCACCTCCTTGCCCGGGTTGCGCGCGTTGTGGCGCTCCAGCGCCTCGATGATGGCCAGCGAGGCGCCCGAGCCATTGCCCTGCGTCACATAGCGAAACCCCTGATCAATGGCGGCCTTGAGCAGGCTGGCCGTCTCCTGCGGGCTGAGCTTGTTGTCAAAGCCCTGCACCTCGAACTTCAC
>JAUMYI010000069.1 GCA_030528705.1 Comamonadaceae bacterium
CTCAGCAGCAGCCAGCCCAGCAGCACCGTCAGCAAATCCTCTGGCAGGCCCATCAGGCCCAGGGAGGAGAAGATCAGCGTCAGCAGCATGAACGAGGCTGTGCCGCCGGCCAGCTCCAGCAGCACGCGCGTGATGAACAAGTCAATCACCTTGACGTGGCGGTGGTAGAGCAGGCCGCGGTTGGGCTCGATGGCCTTGGCGCAGCGGTTGGTGGCCGTGCGCCAGATCAGCACCGAGGAGTAGCCGGTCACGGCAAAGGCCACCACCGGCACGTCCACCAGCGTGTGCAGCTTGACTGCGTACCACAGCGCGGTAATGCCCAGCGTGAACAGCATGGGCTCGAAGAACACCCACAGCATGCCGATGCCGTGGCGGCCATAGCGCGTGATGACCTCGCGCAGCAGCAGTGCGCCCACGACCCGGGCCTGAATCGCCAGGCCCGTGCGCAGCGCAGCCGGCGCAGGGGCTGCGCATGCGCCGGAGATGGCCTGGCCGGTGGGCGGGGTGTTGGCGCAGCTCAATCGATGTGCTCCCGAATGCCGGCGACGATCATGGTCAGCACGCCCCAGGTGATCAGGCCCAGCAGCAGCGTGGCCAGCACGCCGCGCAGCCGGCGCGGCTCCATGGCGGCATCGGGCAGGCTGGGCTGGGCGATGCGCTCCAGGTACAGCTGCTGGCGCTGGGCCTGATTGCGCGCCTGCTCCAGCGAGCTCAGCGCGCTGGCGAGCTGGCGGTCGGCGAACTCCTTGTCCAGCAGCAGGCGCTGGAACTGCGCCGTCTTGCTGGCCAGCGACTGCTTGCCGCCGGCCACGCGCGCCGACTCGCGCTCGATCTCGCTCTCCAGCATGCGGATGCGCTGGCGCAGCACCGGGATTTGCGGGTTGTCGCGCGTGAGCAGTTGCAACTGGGCCAACTGCGATTTGGTGGCGATGAGCTCATCTTGCAGCTTGGCGATTTGTTGCAATGGAATGGCGCTTTGCTGCAGCGGGTCGATCACGCCGGCTTCGTTGCGGTAGCGCGCCAGCTCCAGCGCCGTCTGGCGCGCCTGCTCCTGGGCGTGGCGCACTTCTTCGCTGGCAAAGCGCACCAGGTCTTGGCGGCCGCGCTCGTTGAGCTGGTTGACCAGGGCCTCGCTCATTTCCAGCAATTGCTGGTTGATGCGCTGGGCATCGGCGGCATTGGCGGCGCGCACCAGCACGGTGGCGATGGAGGAGTTGGCATCGAGCTGCACCTTCACGCGCTTTTGGTAATAGCGGTGCATGTTCTCGAAGCTCTCGTCCCAGTCCAGGCCCGGAAAGCGGCTGAAGAGATCGCCTTGGCCGAAGATGGCGCGCAGGCCCAGCCGCTCGTCCAGCGTGCGCAGCGCATCGCGCGAGAGCATGAAGTCCTGCACCGTGTAGCTGTCGTCCTGTGAGCGCACAAAGCCCGAGCCCTGCAGCAGCAGGCCCAGCGAGCTGCTGCTCTGGCGCTCGGGGCTGCGCACCACGAAACGCGCTTCGCTGATATAGACGTCCGAGGCGATCGGGCCGAAATAGGCCAGCGCCGCCAGCACTGGGGCGGCGACGGTGAGCCAGAACAGGCCCTGGGGCCGGAGCAGCCAGGACAGGATTGGCCAGCGGCGTGGTGCAGGCACTTTCAGACAAGCTCCTCAAGAGTGGCGATGGTGTGTTCGATTTGCTGCGCGGTGTGGGCGCAACTGAGGAAAAAGCGCAGCCGCGCGGCCTTTTCCTCCACCGCCGGGTGGATGATGGGCTGGACGTTGATGCCGCGCTCGAACAGCGCCGCTGCCAGGCGCGTGGCCTTGAGCGAGCTGCCAGCGACCAGCGGCACGACGCAATGGCCTTGCGACAGGCCGGTGTCCAGGCCGCGCGCCTGGGCCAGGCGCAAGAACTGGCCGCTGCGCTCGCGCAGCGCGGCCACGCGCCAGGGCTCGGCCAGCATCAGGCGCAGCGCCGCCAGCGAGGCCGCCGCCAGCGGCGGCGAGATGCCGACGCTGTAGACAAAGCCCGCGGCGGAGTACTTCAGCAGCTCGATCAGGGCGTGCTCGCCAGCGATGTAGCCACCGCAGCCGGCCAGGGTCTTGCTCAATGTGCCCATCCAGATGTCCACCTGCGCGCCTGCCACGCCGCAGTGCTCGTGCAGGCCCCGGCCGGTGGCGCCGAGCACGCCCAGTGCATGGGCCTCGTCCACCATCAGAAAAGCCTGGTGGCGGCGCTTGAGGGCCACCAGCGCGGCCAGATCGGGGCTGTCGCCGTCCATGCTGTACACCCCTTCGACGACGATCAGCACGCGCTCGAACTGGCCGCGCAGTTGCAGCAGCAATTGCTCCAGCGCGGCCAGGTCGTTGTGCGCAAAGGCGCGCCGCGTCGCGCCCGAGAGTTGGATGCCCTGCAGCACGCTGTTGTGAATCAGGCTGTCGTGCAAGACCAGATCCTTGGGGCCGAACAAGCAGGCGATGGTGCTGACGTTGGTGGCGTGGCCGCTGACGAAGACGGCGCAGTCCTGCACGCCGTACAACTGCGCCAGGGCCTGCTCCAACTCGCGCTGCACCGGGCGCTCGCCGGCTACCAGGCGGCTGGCGCCAGCGGAGGTGCCATAGCGTTCGATGGCCTCGTGCGCGGCCTGATTGACCTGCGGATGGCCCGAGAGCGCCAGATAGTTGTAGCTGGAGTAGTTCAGGTAGTCGCGCCCGGCAATGCGCGTTTGCGCGCCGGCCACGCCTTCGTGGACTTTGAAGAACGGGTTGTCCAGGCCCAGGCGCTTGGCGGCGGCCTGGGGGATGCGCATTTTTTCGTAGCCGGGATGGCGGTCAAAGCGGGTGAAGGCCTCGGGCACGGGCGGCCGTGCGGCCGCTGCTCGCCAAGCGGCGGCGCAGGCCGCATTGGCGCTGGCGTTTTCCGCGCCTGCGGCCTCGGGCGACTTGCGCCCCAGAATGCGCTCGATGAGCTGGGCGCGGGCCTTGTGCGTGAGGGGGGATTGCTTGTCCGTCATGGGATCAGCCTCGCTCCTTGCTGTGCCAACTGGCGTGCGTGCGCGCTCAGCGCCTCGATTTCTTCGGTGCTCAGGCCCTCGCCGTGCTGCGCGGCAATGCGGGCGACCTGGGCAGTGTCTGCGCCGTCGCTGGCATCTGAGGCATCGTGCGCGCCGTGGCCCAGCCGGGCAACGATGCGTGCGCTGACGCTGTGCACGCTGGGGGCGTCGTTGAGCATCATCACGGGCAGTTGCACGCCCAGGCGCTGCTCCAGCCCCAGCGCCAGCTCAACGGCCATCAGCGAATCCATGCCCAGATCGTGCAGCGGGCGCTCGGGGGCAATGCGTTCGGCGGCAATGCCCAGGGTCTTGGACACCTGTTGCGTGACCAGCTCTTGCACGATGCGCAGGACTTCCTCGGGCGTCTGGCCGGCGATCAGGCTGCGGATGTCCTGCTCCTGGCCGGCGCTGCCCGTTGCCTGCCGCTGGCGGTTGAGCGTTGCAAAGCGGCTGCTTTGGGCGCTGGGCAGCAGTGGCGCCAGCGTGTTCCAGTCGAAGTCCGCAGGCGTGAAGCAATGCTGCCCGTTGCCGTGAACCAGTGCCTGGCCGAGCTGCGCCAGGGCCAGCCCGGCGCTCATGGGCGCGCGGCCCAGGCGCTGCGCCAGGCTGTCGCGCACGGCATCGTTGCGGCTGAGGTAGCCCACGTCGGCAATTGGCCCCCAGGCCATGCAGGTGGCGGGCAGGCCCTGTTGCTGGCGCAGGGCCGTCAGCGCCTGCAATCCGGCATTGGCCGCCACGTAGTTGGCCTGGCCCGGATTGCCGATGGCGGTGGTGATGGAGGAGTAGACGATGAAGTGCTGCAGCGCGGCCGTGCGTGTGGCGCGGTGCAGGTTCCAGGCCCCCAGCAGCTTGGCGCGCAGCACGCGCTGCAGGCTGGCGGCATCGAGGCGGGCCAGGATCTGGTCGTCAAACACGGCAGCGGCGTGCAGCACGCCCGTCAATGGCGGCAGCTCGCGCTGCACTTGCGCGATCAGCGCATCGACGGCTTGCGCATCGCCCACGTCGCAGGCCCAGGCGCGCACCTGCACGCCCTGGGCCTGCAGCTCGGCCAGGGCCTGGGCTGCGCCGGGCGTGTCAGCGCCGCGCCGCCCGACCAGGGCCAGTTGGCGCACGCCCTGCTGGGCCAGCCAGCGCGCCGTGGCCAGGCCAAAGCCCGACAGGCCGCCGCTGAGCAGCCAGGTGCCGCTGCCAGCCAGCAGGGATTGGGCCGCCGCTGGCGCGCTGGCCGTGGCGGCAAAGGCTGGCAGTGGCTTGAGATTGGGCGGGGCCTGGTCCATGCAGACCACGATCTTGCCGATGTGTCGCGCCTGCTGCATGGCGCGGAAGGCCTCGGCGATGCGCGCGGCCGGAAATGCCCGGTAGGGCAGCGGGGCCAGGATGCGCTCGCGCAGCAGATCCATGACTTGGCCAAACAGCTTGGCCGCCAGAGCCGGCCGGCCGGTCAGCAGTTGGTCAGCGTCGATGCCGAAATAGCTGATGTTGTGGCGCATCGGGCGCAGCCCCAGCGGGGTGTTCTCGAAGAAGTCGCGCTTGCCCAGCTCCAGAAAGCGGCCAAAAGGCCGCAGCAGCTCCAGGCTGCGGCGCATGGCTTCGCCGGCCAGGGAGTTCAGCACCACGTCCACCCCCTGGCCCTGCGTGGCCTGCATGAGGGCGTCGGCAAAGTCCAGGCTGCGCGAGTCGAAGACGCGCTCGGCGCCCAGCAGGCGCACGAAGTCGCGTTTGTCCTCGCTGCCGGCGCTGGCATAGACCTCGGCGCCCAGGTGCTGGGCCAGCGCGATGGCGGCCAGGCCCACCCCGCCGGCTGCGCCGTGGATGAGCACGCGCTCGCCCGCTTGCAGCCCGGCCAGTTGCACCAGGGCGTAATAGACGGTGAAGAATACGGTGGGCACGGTGGCCGCGGCCTCGAAGCTCCAGTGCGCAGGCATGGGCGCCAGCGCGTGGGCCGGCGTGACGACGTGGCTGGCAAAGCAGGCCGGGCCAAAGCCTACGACGGCATCGCCTGGGCGCAACGTCTTCACTTGCGCGCCCACGCGGTGCACAACGCCGGAGAACTCCAGCCCCAGGCTGGCGCCGGCAAAGCCGCTTTCGACCGCCTCGTCGGGCAGCAGGCCCATCAGGTACATCACGTCGCGGAAGTTCAGGCCGGTGGCCATGGTGCGCACCTCGACTTCGTGTGCCTGCAACTCGCGCTGGGCATCGGGCAGCCAGAGCAGATTGCGCAGTTGCCCGGGCACGAGAAAGTCCAGGCGCCAGCGGCTTGCGGGCGTCGGGGCCGGGCCGGGCGGCGCTGCCTCCTGCAGTTGCAGGGCGTGGCGCGCCTGGGGCGCCAGCAAGATTTCGTTCAGTCCGTCGGGGTGCAGGCACTCATCGAGCAGCCGAGGCAGGGTTTGGGCGGCGGTGGGGTCGCAGGCCAACTCGATGAGCGTGCAGGCCAGTTGCGGGTATTCATTCATGATGACGCGGCCCATGCCCCACAGTGCGGCCTGGGCCGGATTGGGGCGCGCATGGCCGTCGTGCTGGGCCGCAGCCGGCAGGCTGTCGCACAGGGCGCCGCCGCGCGTGATGAGCCACAGGCGCGGCGCATGCGGCTGGCCTGCCAAGTGCTGCACGGCATCGAGCAGCCCAGCGGCGCTGGCAGCGGCTTGCTCGGGGGCGTCGCCCCAGCCGCGCAGGTGTACGAGGTGACGGGCCTGGGCGCCGGCGGTGGCGCTGCTCCAGTCTTGCAGCGCAGCGTGCGTGCTGTCAGGGCCGGGGGCAGCGGCGCTGGCCTGTTGCAGCAGCGCCTGATGTCCCTGGGCCTGCAAGGCCTGGCGCAGCGCTTGGGCCAGTGTGGCGCTGGCCGCATCGGCCAGCAGCAACCAGGCGGCAGGGGCCTGGGCCGGGGGCGCGTCCAAGGCCGTGCTGGGCATTGCCGGGCGCCGCGCCAGCAGCAAATAGGCGCCCTCGGCCAGGGCTTGTGCGGCAGGCTCGGCAAAGTGGCGGATTTCTCGCCAGCTCTGCTGTGCCAGCAGTTGCTGCCAGGCTTGCGGCGGCAGCAGGGCCGGCAAGGCCGCGGGCTCGTGCGGGGCTGCGGGCGCAGTGGGCTGCTCATCGGCCTGAAGGGGGGCGGCTTCGCTGGCGGCCAGGCGCCAGTGGGCGCTGTTCAGGCCTTCGAGCAGGCTGGCGCTCCAGTCCGGGTGGCGCTCGGCCAGCAGCAGCAGGCCGTCTTCGGCCAGCAGTTGCTGGGCCTGGGCCAGGGCCGCGCCGAAGTCCTGGGCCAGGTGCAGGCTGTGGTGCAGCAGTATGAGGTCGAAGTGCTGCGGCCCGGGCCGCTCCTCGCACGGCAGGCCGCGCAGTGGGTCGAACACGGTGGTGGCGATGGCGGCGCGATCGGGCAGGGCCGCTTGCAACTGGGCTTGCAGGCGCTCTTGCAGCGTTGCATCGGGCAGGGCCAGCACATAGTCGAGCCGGTCCTCGGGCAGTTGCTCGGCCAAGTCCAGGGCCAGCAGGCTGGGGCCGGCGGCGATTTCCAGCACCCGCAGGCGCTGCGTGGCGGGCCAGTGCTGCGCGGCCTCGCGCAGCATGGCCTGCAGCGCCCGGTGGATGCCGCAATAGGCTGGGTCGTCGCTGTAGAGCACCTCGGCGGCGGGGGCGTGGCGCAGCGCCGTGTGCAGGGCCTGGGCCGCATCGCCGTCTGCGGCCACGTCATGGGCGCTGGCAGCTTGCAGCAGGGCGGGCAGCTGCGCGCCCACGCGCGCCAGCAGCATCAGCTGGGGCAGGCTGGCGGGGCTGTCGTGCAAGATGGCTTGCCAGAGCTGGCGCGCGGCGGGCAGGGCATCGGCGCTGGCCAGTTGCCACTGCCCTTGCTCTGTCTGCGTGAGTAATTGCTCGCGCTGCAGCAGTTGGGCCAGCCAGCGAGCGTAAGGCCCGGCCCCGGCATGGCTGAAGCATTGGTGCCAGTGCGCCCCGGCCTGGCTGGCCAGTTGCGCAAAGGCCTGGTGCGCGAAGGACAGGGTCAAGGCCTCGCACAGTGGCAGGGTTTGGGTGAACCAGCTCTGGCGCTGCGCTTGCAGCGGGGCCAAGGCCGATTCGGCCTGGGCGCACAGCGCGGCGATGGGCAGGGCATGGCTGCGCAGGCTGGCGCGCGGGTGCGGGGCCAGCAGCGCGTTGGTTCGCCAGTGCGGCGGTGCGGCCGAGGCTGGCTGGGCCAGATGCGCTGCGCGAAAGCGGCAGCCTTGCAGGCGGGCGCGCAGCCGGCCTTGGGCGTCAAATAGCTCGAAGTCTGCCAACGCTGCGCGGTGGCTGTGGCGGCGCAGTTGTGCGCGCAAGCCGGTGATGGGCTGGGTCTTGCTGTCGGCCGCGTCAAGCAGTTCGATGCGCCCGATCTTGATGGGCAGCAAGGCGGTGCCGTGCCCGGCGTCGATGGCGTCGCCGAAGAAGTCCGCCAGGGTCTGAAAGCACAGGTCCAGCAGCGCCGGGTGCAGTTCATGCTCTTGCGCGCTCAGCCCTGCGGGCAGGCTCAGTTGCGCTTGCAGTTGCGGGCCTTGTACCTGCACGCTGTGCAGGCCCTGGAACGCTGGGCCGTAGTGCAGGCCCAGGGCCTGGGTGCGGCGGTAGTGGGCGCTGGGGGGCGTGGTGGAGGCCGCGCTTTCCGGGGCGGCGATGCGGGCGGCAGGCTGGCAGGCACTGGCCTGCAGGATGCGGCCGGCGGCGTGCAGCGTCCATTCGTCGCTGCTCAGGCGCGTGCGGCTGCTGATTTGGAAGCTGCCATCGCGCGTGTGCAGCACCAGGCGCAGGCTGCGCGCCTGCCCGGGCTCGAACACCATGGGGGCAAGAATGTCGAGTTGCTCCACGCGCAGCGCCCCGTCCCCCTGCCATTGGCGCGCTGCGGCCAGCGCCATGTCCGCGTAAGCGGCGCCGGGATAGACGATGGCCCCGCCGACTTGGTGATCGGCCAGCCAGGGCAGGCTGCTTGGGTCGAGCACATTGCCCCAGGCGGCCTCGGCCTCAGGCAGTGGCCAGCCCAGCAGAGGGTGCAGGCGCTGGCGCGAGAAAGCCTGCAGGCTTTCGCTGGTGCTGGGGTGCCAGTGGCGCTCGCGCTGCCAGGGGTAGTTGGGCAGGCGCACGCGCGGCGCGTGCTGGGTGAAGTGCTGCTGCAGGCTGCGGCCATTGCCCAGCAGGTGCAGGCGTCCAGCCAGTTCGGCCAGGCGCTGGGCGCCGTCGTTGCCGCGCTGCAGCGAGGGCAGGGCCCGGCCCTGGGCCTTTTCGGCTTGCAAGCTTTCGGTGATGTAGCGCTGCAAGATGGCATGCGGGCCGATTTCGACGAAGACCGTGCAGCCCAGTTGCGTCAGCGCGGCCAGCGCGCGCTGAAATTGCACGGGCTCGCGCACATTGCGCCACCAATAGTTGGCGTCCAGGGCGTGGCCTTGCAGCGGCGCGCCGGTGACGGTGGAGACGAAGGGCAGGGCGCTGGCTTGGCCAGGCGCGGTCTGGGCCAGGCGCTGGGCCAGCTCGCCCTCGATGGCGTCCATGACGCGGCTGTGAAAGGCGTAGTCCAGCTCCAGCAGGCGGAAGAACACTGGCGTGGCGCTTGCGGCCAGTTGCTGCTCGATGCGTTGCAGTGCTGGCAGCGGGCCTGCGAGGGTGATGTTGCCCGGGCTGTTGATGCCGGCGATTTCGACGCTGGATTGCAGGCCCAGCTCGGCCAGCAATTGCTGGGCCTGGGCGGCTGGCAGGCCCAGCGCCGCCATGCGGCCTTGGCCGCGCGTCAGGCCCTGGGCCTGGCTGCGAGCACAAATCACGGCGATGGCCTGCTCCAGCGTCAGCGCCCCGGCGGCCCAGGCGGCGGCGATTTCGCCCACGCTGTGCCCGGCGGTGGCATCCGGCGCAATGCCTTGCTCGCGCAGCCAGAGGGTCAGCGCCACCTGGATGGCAAACAGCAGCGGCTGGGCAACGGTGGTGTCTTGCAGGGCCTGGGCATCGCCAGCTTGCAACACTGGCAGCAGCGCAAAGCCGGCCTGCGGGCGCATGGCCTGGTCGAGCTGGGCCAGAAGCTGCGCAAAGCGGGGCGATTGGGCCAGCAGCGCCTGGCCCATGCCGGCCCATTGGGCGCCATTGCCAGAGTAGACGAAGGCCAGGCCGCCGGCAGGCGCCAGGGCTTCTTCGCAGACGATGTGTGGCGAGGGCTTGCCGCTGGCATGGGCGCGCAGTGCGCTGCAGGCCTGCGCCAGCGTCGGCGCTTGCAGCAGCAGGCGCTGCTGCAGGTGCTCGCGGTGCAGGGCTGCGCTGCGCGCAATGGCGTAGAAGTCCTGCGGCTGCTGGCCCTCGAGCCAGTCGGCATAGCGTTGCGCCAGTGCGCGCAGCGCCTGTGGCGTGCGCGCCGACAGCCGCAGTGGGGCCAGGGGCGCGGCGGCTGTGGCCGTGCTGGCGGCTGACTGGTTGGCGTTGGCGGCGCATCCGGCGTCTGGGTCTTGGCCCTTGGCGCTGGGCCCATTGGGTGGGAACTCTTGCAGCAGCACGTGGGCATTGGCGCCGCCAAAGCCAAAGGAGTTGACGCCGGCCACCAGCGGCCGCTGCTGTGCGGCCAAGCCTTGGCGCAATGGCGTGGCGCTGCGCACCGGGGCCAGGTTCAGGCCTTGGAAATCAATGTGCGGATTGAGGCTGTGCAGGTGCGGCGTGGGGGGCAGGGCGCGGTGGCGCAATGCCAAGATGGCCTTGATCAGCCCGGCCATGCCCGAGGCCGCTTCGAGGTGCCCCAGATTGGCCTTGACCGAGCCAACGGGCAGGGGCTGGGCCCGGCCCTGGCCGTAGACGGCGCCGATCGCGGCGCTCTCGACCGGATCTCCCACGGCCGTGCCTGTGCCGTGGGCCTCAATGAAGTCGATCTCGTGCGCTGCCAGGCCGCTGCGCGCCAGCACCTGGCGCATCAGTTCGGCCTGGCCGGCGCTGCTGGGGATGGTGATGCCGCTCTTGCGCGCGCCGTCGGCGTTGACGCCGCTGGCAAGAATCACGGCCTGTACGCTGTCGCCATCGGCCAGGGCGCGCTGCAGCGGCTTGAGCAGCAGCACGGCCCCGCCCTCGGAGCGCACGTAGCCGTCGCCGCTGGCATCGAAGGGCTTGCAGCGCCCGCCGGCCGAGAGCATCGAGGCCTTGGTGAAGCCAATGAAGGGGTAGGGGTGCAGCAGCAGGCTGACGCCGCCGACCAGGGCCAGCGGGGCTTCGCCGCTGCGCAGGCTGTTGCAGGCCTGGTGCAGGGCCACCAGCGATGAGGAGCAGGCCGTGTCCACCGCCAGCGACGGGCCATGCAGATCGAACACGTAGGACAGGCGGTTGGCGGCAATGCTCAGGGTATTGCCGGTCATGGAGTGGGCCGTCATGCTGGCCAGGTCGTCCAGGCCGCGCGTGCCGTAGTCCAGACTGGAGATGCCCACATAGACGGCGCAATCGCTGCCTGCCAGAGAGCTGGCGGCGATGCCCGCGTTTTCCATGGCCTCCCAGGCCAGCTCCAGCAGCAGGCGCTGCTGCGGATCCATCCATGCGGCCTCGCGCGGCGCGATGCCGAAAAAGCCGGCGTCGAATTCGTCGATGCGCGAGAGCACTCCGGCAGAGAAGGTGATGCTGCGCCCAGGCTCGGCGCGCTCCGGGTGCTGCAATGTGTCGCAGGCCCAGCGCCCGGGCGGCACCTGCGTGATCAGATCGCGGCCCTCTTGCAGCGCCTGCCACAGGCTGGCCTCGTCGCCAAGATCGCCGGGCAGGCGAAAAGCCATGCCGACGATGGCCACGGCCGACTCGCTGGCCGGGCCTTGCCAGGCGCTGCGCGCGGCGTGGGCGGCCTGGTGTTGGCTCGATGGCGATGGCCTGCGCTGACCTTGGGGGGCTGGCAGTGTTTCCTTGGATGCAGGCATGGGGTGGACTGAGCTTTGCGGCTTCCCTGAGGTTTCAGGGGGCTGGAGCCACACTGATTGGCATGTGCAGTGGGCCCGGTGCCGCCCATATTTTTATGGGGGGATTGAATCTGTGACGGGGCTTTTGGCCGGGTGTCTTTTCTGACTGAGGAAGCCGCCGGATTCTATGGACGCATCGGCGCCGGGCTGTAATGGCCTGGTGGTTTTGGTTGGTGAATGTTGCTATTTGTATCTTCTTGTTGAGTCGGGGCGCTGCCGCCAAGGGCTTGGATTTCCTTTTTGTAAGGGATTTGATGTGTCGGCCCAATAAAACAAATTGTTTCTATAAAAACATCGAGAGCGAATTGTTTTGAAATTTGATTGACAATCAAAATGTGAATATTTGATGGATAGGATGGG
>JAUMYI010000070.1 GCA_030528705.1 Comamonadaceae bacterium
AGCATGTTGTCCCGTCTGCGAGCCGATATCCGATGCATTCTTGAGCGCGACCCCGCGGCGCGCAACGCCTGGGAGGTCGTGACCTGCTACCCCGGCCTGCACGCCATCTGGCTGCACCGCATCGCGTACTGGTTCTGGCGGCATCGGCTGTACTGGCTGGGGCGGCTGACCTCGCACTTCGGGCGCTGGTGCACCGGCATCGAGATCCACCCTGGCGCACGCATCGGCCAGGGCGTGTTCATCGACCACGGCATGGGCGTGGTGATCGGCGAAACCGCCGAAATCCACGACGGCGTGACCATCTACCAGGGCGTCACGCTGGGCGGCACCTCGCTGCACAAAGGCAGCAAGCGCCATCCCACCATCGGCGCCGGGGCCGTCATCGGCGCTGGCGCGCAGGTGCTCGGCGGCTTTGAAGTGGGCGCTGGCGCCAAGGTCGGCAGCAATGCCGTGGTCACCAAGCCCGTGCCGGCCGGTGCCACGGCCGTGGGCAACCCGGCGCGCATCATCCAGGCCGACAGCGAGCGCCGCCGCGAGGAGGCCTCGGCCCGCATGGGCTTTTCCGCCTACGGCGTCACGCAAAGCGACGACCCCGTCTCCCAGGCGCTGCGCGGCCTGATCGACACCGCCGCGCACTATGAAGAACAAATCGCCCGCCTGTGGCAGGAGATCGAGCGCCTCTCGGGCCAGCAGGCCCAGGCCGCACAGGCCCCGGCGGGCGCCGCGCCGGGCGAGGAATCCGAACTGAAAAAGCTGCGCGAGCTGGTGGACGAGTAGCGCACACCACGCTCCTGGGGCTTGTCTGAGCCTTCTGCGCCAGGCTGCCGGCACTGCGCAGCGCCCGCAGCCCGCACTCTGAGCTACCATCTGGCGCATTGTCCGCACCTCGCCCACGCCGCCGCGGCACGGTGGCGTGGGCTGCGTTTTTCATGGAAGCCCGGCCATGGTCTTGCTGTATCGCCCCCATCAGGAACCCTCTCGCTACACCATTGCGCTGCGGCCCGGCGTGGCCGCGGGCATGCGGGTCTGGGCCGGCCCGGGCCAGGGCGAGGCGGTGGCCTGGCATGTCTGCCCGCCTGCGTCCGACATGGACGCCCAGGCCGCACAGCAGCGCGTGCAGCGCCTGGTGGCGGCGCGCGCGCGTGAGGGCTTTGCCGAGCAGCAGGGCGCAGCGGGCGGCGCGGCCCCGGAGCCGCTGGCGCAGCTCGCGCAGGCCCTGCCGCCCTGGCAGCCCGAGCCCGCGCTGGCGCAGGCCCTGCGCCAGCGCCTGCATCCCGATGTCTGGCGCACGCTCACGCCGCGCCAGCGCAGCCGCCTGGTCTGGCGCATTGGCGAAGTGCGGCTGCCAGGCGTGGCCGAGCCGCTGCTGGCCTATGCCGGCAGTGGTGAGGCCATGCTCGACTACTGCCTGGCCTGGGCCTTGTGCCGCTGCACGGCCGAGCACGAGGCCCAGGCCGATGCCGTGCGCGCGCAGCTGCAGCACTGGGCCCGGCAGGCGCCCGATGCCGCCTTGCAATACCTGGCTGGCGTGGCCTGGCTGGCCCTGAGCAGCGATGCCGAGCGCGAACGCCACGCCCAGGCGCTGATGGCCGACTGGCCTGCGCGCCTGCGCCAGGCCAGCGCCGCCGCCACGCCGGACGGCTTCGCCGCCGCGCTGGCCGAGGGCGCGCTGGATGGCGGCCAGGATGGCAGCGCGGATGGCCGCCCGTGGCAGCGCCTGCCGCACGGGCAGTGGCTGGAGCAGCTTGACCAAGTGGCCCAGTCGCCCGCGCAGCGCCATTGGGCCCGGCCCCTGCTGCTGCAGCAATTGCAGGCGCTGCCGCTGGAGTACGGCAGCTTTCGCAGCCTGCGCCGCCTGTACAAGGCCGCGCAGCTGCGCCTGGACGCGCAGCTGCTGGGGCTGCTGGGCTGGCGTTTCGAGACCACGCTGCACAAGCCGCCGCCTGAGTCTTACGCGGCGGCCCGCGGCCCGTCCGCCCAAGCAGCGCCGGGCCAGGCCTGGGGCCGGCGCACGCGCCAGTACTTTCTGCGCCGCAACTGGCGCACGCTGCGCCGCCTGGGGCAGTTGGGCAGCCCGCACTACGTGCTGCTGGCCACGGCGGCCTTGCTGGCCTATGACGAGCAAGCGATCCAGACCGACAGCCGCTGGAGCCTGCTCGAACACATCGCCGGCCAGACTGCGCGGCAGCCGGCCGCCGCGGGCGGGGCAGGGCAGGCAGAGGTGCCGTTTGCCGCGCTGTGGGCGCAATGCCCGCAGGCCGTGCCGCTGCTGCTGCAACACGCGCGCCACCCGGCCGTGGCGGCGCTGGCCGTGCGCCTGCTGCAACAAACCCCGGCCCTGCAGGCCAGCCTGCCGCCCGATGCCTGGCTGCAGCTGCTGGGCAGCGGCCATGACTGCGTGGCGCAGTACGCGCTGGAGCAAGTGCGCCGCTTGCTGGAGGCTGGGCGCGGCGATGCCCAGCTGCACAGGCGCTGGCTGGCGCAGTTGGCCCGCGCCGCCCTGCCCGAAGCGCAGGCCCTGGTGCTGCAGACGCTGAGCGAGGATCCGCGCCGCCACGGCCGCGACCCCGAGCTGCTGCTGGCCCTGCTGCTGGCGCCGCAGCCGCCGATGCGGCAAATGGCGCGCTTGCTGCTCGAAAGCGCGGCCCATGAGCCAGGCGCGGCGCGCGCCTGCATCCAGGCCCTGCAGCACTGGCTGGAGGACGCCGAAGCCTGGAGCGCCGCCTGGCAGGACGTCGAGCCCGATGTGCTCTGGGCCTTGCAGCAGCCGCTGCGCCAGGCTGCCGCCACGCAGCCCTATGCGCCGCTGCTGCCCCTGCTTGAGCACCACGTGCCGCAGGCCGTGTGCTGGGCTGCGGCCTGGCTGGCGCAGCACCCGGGCTTTGCCGCCCAGCCGCCCATGGCCGCCCTGCAACGCCTGTTGGACAGCCCCGAGCCGCTGCACCAGCGCGCCGCCGCGCTGCTGTTTGCCGCGCTGCCGCCGCGCTTGCAGCAGCAACAGCCCGCGCTGCTGCTGGCCTTTGCCGCCAGCGCCCATGCGCCGGTGCGGGCCGTGGCGCACAGCGCCATTGCCGAGCTGGCCCGGCAACGCCCGGCCGGTTTTGACGCCCTGGCCCAAGCCCTGGTGCAGGGCCTGTTGGAGGCGCTGTTTCGCAGCGAGCCCGCGCCGGGCCTGCACGCCGATTTGCTGGCCTTGCTGCAAGGCCCGCTGCAACAGGCCGCGCAGGCGCTCGATGCCGCCACCGTGTTGCGCCTGCTGCTGGCCAAAAGCCAGGGCGCGCAGCAACTGGGGCTGTGGCTGCTGCCCAGCCAGCCGCGCAGCGCCTGGGCGGTGGGCGAATGGGCCGCGCTGGCGCGCAGCCCGCTGCAGGCCGCGCGCCAATGGGCCATCGAGGCCTACCGCAGCCAGCCCGAACAGGTGCAGGCCCATCTGGAAGACGCGCTGCGCATTTTCGACAGCCGCTGGGACGACGCGCTGGACTTCGCCTGCGGCTACTTCCAACAGCCGGCCTTCGTGCAGGCCGCGCTCTGGCCGCGCCCGCGCCTGATCGGCCTGTGCGATCACAGCCAGCCCCAGGCCCAGCAATGCGGCCGCGCCCTGTTGGCGCAGCTGGTGCCCATGCCCGAGCTGCTGCATTACCTGCTGCAACTGAGCCAGCACCCCAGCGCCGCCATGCAGCTGCTGGTGGCCGACTGGCTGGAGCAGGGCGCGCTCGATGGCGCCGCCGATACCACTGATGCCGCCGATGGCACGGGCGCAGCCGATGCCGCCGATGTCGCCGATGCCGCAGGTCAGGCCCCGGCCCGCCAGCTGGCGCGCTTGCAGCAGCTGCGGCCGTACTTCGTGCAGGTGCTCTCGCAGGTCAACCGCGCGCGCCAGCTCAAAGACCGGGTGCAGCGTTTTTTGCTGGCCCAGGCCCTGCAATCGCCCGAGGCCGCCGCCTTCGTCAGCGCCCTGTACGAGCGCCTGGTGCTGAGCATGGCCGTGGGCGATCGGGCGCACTACCTGCACAGCCTGCTGGCCATCCAGGCGCGCTACCCGCAACTAGGCACGCCGCTGCACATTCAGGCCACGCCGCTGTGGCGAAGGGGCGAGCTGCACGAATCCAGCGAGCCAGTGTGCGCTGCGACGCGTGCAGACCTGCCCAAGGGCGCAGCGAGCGCACAGGAGAAAGCCTTGCCATGAAGTTCCAGCACCGCTACCTGGGCCACAGCACGGCCCACAGCACGGCCCAGGCCACGCAGCTCTCGTTCGCGCCCGATACCTTGCGCAGCCCGGTGTTCTTCGAAGCCGAACTGGCGCAGCATGTGCCGTTTCGCGAAGCCATCAGCGCGCTGCACGAGGTCGTGGTCAGCGACCTGCGCCCACAGCAAGACCGCACGGCCTACTTCGCCTGGCTGCAAGAGCGCGAGCCCCAGCTGCTGGCCGACTTTCTGGCCCAGGAGCAGGCCGTGCGCCAGGAAATGGCCCAGACGAGTCGCGAGCTCGACGCCGTGCGGGCCGAAAAACACGCGCTGCAGGCCCCGTTCCTCAAAGCGCAGCAACGCTATTTCGACTACCTCTACCAACAGCACCGCGACGCCTGGTTCGTGCTCGACCCGGTCATCACCGTGCACCCGGACAAGCTGTTCTTCGAATGCTTCAGCCGCGACGAGGCCTGCTACGCCGCGCTCAGTTGCAGCCACGAGAGCTTTCGCCACCACGGCGCCTTCTCCTGCGGCACGACCAACATCGACTACTCGGCCGGCCTGTACCAGCAGTTCCAGCAAATCCGCGACTACCGCAAGACCACGCTGGCCGTGGCCGCCGAGGGCTTTGCCGTGCAGCACGGGCAGGCCGCAGCCTTCGTCGAGAGCCAGATCGAACTGCCCGATAGCTGGGTGCGCGGCTTTCTGCAAGTGAGCAGCGCCATGACCTTGCCGGCCCACACCGTGCAGCTGCACCCCATGGATGTCTACAACATCTGCCACGTGCTGCGCCGCCGCCGCGAGCGCGCCGGGCCGCGCGCAATCCGCTTCTTCCTGCAGCCCGGCGCGCCGCTGCGCATGCGCTTTGAGCCCTGGGGCCTGGATCTGCACTGCCCGCGCTCCATCTGCACCGGCAGCCAGGAGGCCGAAATCCGCATCTGGGGCCGCAGGCGCTTGCTGAGCCTGCAGCGCCTGATCCCCGTGGCCGAACGCTTTACCCTGCACCTGCTGGGCAGCGGCATGCCCAGCTTCTGGATTGCCCACCTGCCCGGCGACATGCAGTACACGCTGGGCCTGTCGGGCTGGACGGCCAACGACTGGGCCCGCCAGGCGCACTTCGACCTGCTGGGCCCGCGCCACAGCGTGGCGCCGCAGGCCACGGCGCAGGTGCTGGCCGCGCTGCAGCAACACTGGCGGGGCAGCACGGCGCAGCTGGCCGCGCAGACCGGCCTGCCATCGCCCACCGTGGTGGCCGCGCTGGTGCTGCTGACCCAGGCCGGGCGCGTGGTTTTCGACTTGGCGCAAGGCCTCTGGCGGCTGCGCGAGCTCAGCGCCCAGCCCCTGCCGCTGGAGCAGCTGCGCTACGCCAGCGAGCGCGAAGCCCAGGCCGCCGCCTTGCTGCACGGCGCGCAACAGGGCGGCCAGCCCGTGCAGGTGGCGCGCCAGGCGCTGGAGGGCGGCCGCGAGCGCCTGCAGGCCAGCGTGGCCGATGGCGCGCGACGTCACGAAGTCCAGCTAGAACTGGACGCCGACGCCCGGCTGGCATCGGGCCGCTGCCAGTGCAACTTCTTCACCCAAAACCAACTGCGCCGCGGCCCCTGCGCCCACATGCTGGCCGTGCGCATGGCCGACACCGCGCAGCGCATGCTGCAAGTGCAGGCCGATGCCGCAGCGCCGGCCCGGGCGGAAGCGCCCAGCGGGGATGGGGCATAGCCGCTGCCTGTGATGGGCAGATGCCATGTGCAGGCGCTGTTCATGTGCAGGCGCTGTTTGCCCGGCAATGGCCGCCTCGCCACAGACATGGAGCGTGTTATGCGCTTTGCGCCTTGCATCCCAGCCCCAGCCGCTTCTTGCCCACCCGCGCCGAGATTTTGAACAGGCTCTGAGCGAGCGGGCCTGTGCGGAGGTTTCATAATGCGCCCCATGATTTATGGCATTGGCACCGACATTTGCGACATCCGCCGCATTGAGCAGGCGCTGCAGCGCCACGGCGAGCGTTTTGCGCACAAGGTGCTGGCCGATGGCGAACTGGCTGCTTGGCAGGCCCGCGCGGCGCGCTCGCCGCAGCGCGGCGTGCGCTTCGTGGCCACGCGCTTTGCCGTCAAGGAGGCCTTCAGCAAGGCCATCGGCCTGGGCATGCGCCAGCCCATGGGCTGGCGCGACTGCGAGGTGGCCAATGGCGCATCGGGCCAGCCGCACATCCTCACGCACGGCGCGCTGCGCCAATGGTGCGCGCAGCGCGGGCTGCAGTTTCACATCTCGCTCTCCGATGAGCAGCACTACGCCGTGGCCTTTTGCATCGCTCAAATCGGCGCTGCGCCGGGCACAGGCGATATGGGAGACGGCCATGAGTGATCGAGCAGACCATCTGCCAGCCGGGCAGGCTGCGACCGATGCGGCGCTGGATGCGGATTTGCAGCACATGAGCGCCGCGCAACTGCGCGACGAGGTGCGCCGCCTGCGCGCTGGCATCCGCGCGCACCGCGACAGCTCCGGCCACGATCTGTGCTGGTACCACCCGCAGCTGTGGCAACTGCTGCCCGAGCAGGTGCAGCCCAGCCCCGAAGTGCCCGACTGGCCGCAATTCATGCGCGGCTGCATCCGCTACCGCCAATCGCTTGACGCGCAATGCCCTCAGGCGCCGCGCACGCAGCAGGAGTTCGATGCGCCGCCCGATGCCCCCAGCCGCTGACGCGCAAGCCTTGCGGCGTTTTGTTCTTTTTCTTTGTCTTCCATGCACGCACACGCCCCTTTGTTCATTGACGTGGCCGGCACCAGCCTGCAGGCCATCGACCGCGAGCGCCTGGCCCACCCGCTGGTGGGCGGCCTGACCTTGTTTGCCCGCAACTGGCAAGACCGCCGCCAGCTCGTGCAGCTGTGCGCGCAGATCAAGGCCGTGCGCAGCGATCTGCTCATCTGTGTCGATCAGGAGGGCGGGCGCGTGCAGCGCTTTCGCAGCGATGGCTTCACGCCGCTGCCGCCCATGCGCGCGCTGGGCGCGATGTGGGCGCAGGACGACCGCCGCGGCCCGCACCGCGGCCTGCCCGGCACGGGTGCGCTGCGCGCGCTGGGCGCGGCCACGGCGCTGGGCCAGGTGCTGGCCAGCGAACTGCGCGCCTGCGGCGTGGACCTGAGCTTCACGCCCGTGGTCGATCTGGACTGGGGCGGCAGCGCCGTCATCGGCGACCGCGCGCTGCACGCCGATGCGCGCGTGGTCAGCCTGCTGGCCAAGGCGCTGATGCAGGGCCTGCTGCAAGGCGGCATGGCCCACTGCGCCAAGCACTTCCCCGGCCACGGCTTCGTGCACGCCGACTCGCACACCGACATCCCCATAGACCGGCGCAGCCTGCGCGCCATCTTGCAGGACGACGCCGCCCCCTACGGCTGGCTGCGCTCCAGCCTGGCGGCGGTGATGGTGGCGCACGTGGTCTATGCCCGCGTCGATGCCCGCCCGGCCGGCTACTCGGCGCGCTGGCTGCGCGACATCCTGCGCGGGCAGCTGCAATTCGATGGCGCCATCTTCAGCGACGACCTGAGCATGGAAGGCGGGCGCCGCCTGGACGGCCGCGCCGTGGACGCCACCGAGGCCGGCGTGGCCGCGCTCAACGCCGGCTGCGACCTGCTGCTGCTGTGCAACCAAAGCCTGGACGGCGGCGCGGCCCTGGACGCCTGGATCGACGGCATGGCCGCCGCCCTCCAGGCCGGCGACTGGCAGCGCGACCCGCACAGCGAGCGCCGCCGCCAGGCCCTGCTGCCCACCACGCCGCCCCAGCCCTGGGACATGCTGATGCAAGACCCGGCCTACCTGCAGGCACTGGAGCAACTGCCGTAAATTGCCATCGACCTACCGCCATGCAAGCCCACACCATGCGCCAAGACACCTCCAACCCCACCTTCAACCCCGCCCCCACGCCCGCCTGCCGCGCCGCCGGGCCAGGCGGCGCCCTCTGGCCGCATTGGCTGGCCGCGCTGCTGCTGGCCGCCGCCGCCGTGCTGGGCCTGCTGGCCGCGCCCGCGGCCCAGGCTGGCGAGCGGCTCGATCGCATCATGGAAAAAAAGCTGCTGCGCGTGGGCACGCCCGGTGACTACCGGCCCTTTGCCATCAAGACCGAGGGCGGCTACTCCGGCCACGACATCGACCTGATCGAGCTCATCGCCAAGGAGCTGGGCGTGCGCATCGAATACGTGCCCACGACCTGGAAAACCCTGCTGCCCGATTTGCAGGCCGACCGCTTCGACATCGCCATCGGCGGCATCACGCGCAACGTCGCGCGCCTGAGCCAGGCCGACATGCTGCCCGGCTACGCGCCCTTTGGCAAAGTGGCGCTGGTGCGCGCCGAGCACAAAGATCGCTTTGTCACGCTGCAAAGCCTGAACCAGCCCGACGTGCGCGTCATCAAGAACCCGGGCGGCACCAACGAGCTGTTCGTCGATGCCCACCTGGGCCAGGCCCAGGTGCGCACCCATGAGCACAACGCGCAGATCCCGGCCCTGATTGCCGAGGGCCAGGGTGACGTGATGATCACCGAAACCTACGAGGCGCTGCACTACGCCCGCCAGGACGCGCGCCTGCACGCCGCCTTCATCGAGCAGCCGCTGACGCCGCGCAACTGGCTGGGCTTTTTGCTGCCGCTGGACGATGCCGACTACCGCCGCGTGATGCACTTCGTCTGGCAGCAAATGCAAGAGCGCGGCCAGCTGCAAGAGGCCCAGGCCAAGTGGCTGGCGCCTTGAGACTGCGCGCAGCTCCTGATCGCGCCCCTTCGCCTGCCCACACGCCCGCGCGTAGCGCCTTCGCCAAGGCGCGGCGCGCGGCAGGGCGTTGCTTGCTTTTCCATCCGAGCCCATGACCGAATCTGCCGCCCCCAATGCCGCCAGCGCCTGTGCCGGCCCGGCCGACTTTGCCACGCTGGCCCAATGGCTGGCCTATTGCGAGCGCATCCACCCGCAGCAGATCGAGCTGGGGCTGCAGCGCGTGCGCCAGGTGGCGCAGGCGCTGGATTTGCGTTTTGACTGCCCGCTGATCACCGTGGCCGGCACGAACGGCAAGGGTTCGAGCTGCGCTATGCTCGAAGCCATTGCGCTGCAGGCCGGTTATCGCACCGGGGTCTACACCTCGCCGCACCTGGTGCATTTCGAGGAGCGTTGCCGCATCGATGGCCAGAACGTCACGGCCGAGCAGTTGCTGGCGCACTTTGCCGCCGTGGAGCAGGCGCGCTGGCGCGCCGGGCAGGGCGGCGCGCCGGTGTCGCTGAGCTATTTCGAGTTCACCACGCTGGCCATTGCCCGCCTGCTCAGCCACAGCGCGCTGGACGTGGTCATCCTGGAAGTCGGCCTGGGTGGGCGGCTGGATGCCACCAATGTGTTCGATGCCGACTGCGCGCTGATCACCAGCGTGGACATCGACCACGTGGACTACCTGGGCCCGGACCGTGAATCGATTGGCCGCGAGAAGGCAGGCATCATGCGCCCCGGCGTGCCGGCCATCGTGGCCGACCCGATGCCGCCGCAGTCCCTGCAGGCCCATGCCGAGCGCATTGGCGCGGACTTGTGGCTGGCCGGGCGCGATTTCAACTGCGCCGGCGACCGCCAGCAATGGGGTTGGGCCGGGCGCGGCAAGCGCCTGCACGGCCTGGCCTACCCGGCGCTGCGCGGCGCCAATCAGCTGCTCAATGCCTCGGGCGTGCTGGCGGCCTTGCAGGCGCTGCGCCAGCGCCTGCCGGTTACGGCCCAGGCCATCCGCCAGGGCCTGGCGCTGGTGCAGCTGCCCGGGCGCTTCCAGATCGTGCCGGGCCAGCCCACGCTGGTGCTGGACGTGGCGCACAACCCGCACTCGGTGGCGGCGCTGGCGGCCAATTTGGATGCCATGGGCTTCTTCCCGGCCACGCATGCGGTGTTCGGCGCCATGCACGACAAGGACTTGAACGCCGTGCTGCAGCGCATCGGGCCGCTGGTCGATCGCTGGTATTTCACCGATTTGCCGCTGCCGCGCGCCGAGCAGGCCGCGGCGCTGGTGCAGCGCTGGCAGGCCCTGCAGGTGGCGGCCCAGCGCCCGCGCCAGGTGCCCGCGCAGGCCTTTGCCAGCCCGCAATTGGCCCTGGATGCCGCCGCAGCGGCGGCAGGGCCGACTGATAGAATCGTCGTTTTTGGCTCGTTTCATACCGTTGGCGGTGTGCTGGCCCAGGGCGTGCCGCATCTTGGGGCGCGCCATCTGCAGTGAGTTCTATGGCTTTATTCGACACGCGCGCTGCCGACAGCGGCGCAGACAGCACCGGCCAGCGCGCGCGCGGCGCGCGCGCGCCTGTCAATCTGCTCGAAGACATGCGCCGCCGGGCGCGCCACCGGCTCATTGGGGCCTGCCTGCTGGTGCTGGTGGCGATCGTGGTCTTCCCCATGCTGTTCGACACCGAGCCCAGGCCCACCGTGGTCGATGCGCGCGTGAGCATTCTGGGCGGGGCGACGGCGCCGGCCGCCGGGGACGATCCGGCCCAGGTGGCGGTGCTCACGCCCTTGAGCGCCAGCCGCTATGGCCTGGCCGACGATGAGGAGGTCATGGACCTGGATGCGCTGCCGCCCGCACGGGCCGGCCGCAGCCAGGCCGGCTCGGGGCAGGCCACAACCGGCAGTCAGCCGGCGGCGCGCGGCAAACCCCAGCCGGCGCAAGAGCCGCGCAGCCTGGCCGCGCAACGCGCCCAGGAGGCCAAGCAACCAGCGCCCAAGCCCGAGAGCAAACCTGCCGAGGCCAAGCCCGCCGAAACCAAGCCCAGGGGCAAGCCCACCGAGAGCAAGCCCACCGAGAGCAAGCCCGCGCCCAAGCAAGAGGCCAACAAGCCCAGCAGCAAACC
>JAUMYI010000071.1 GCA_030528705.1 Comamonadaceae bacterium
GGGGGGGAGGGCCGCCTTGCGGAGGTCTTTCAGCCGCTAGGGCGGCTGCGGCGCTGCCCGATAATCCAGCGCGAGAGCTCTTCTTGAAACCCCTCCATCCATGTTTGCCTACATCGTCAAGCGCCTGCTGCTGATGCTGCCCACCTTGCTGGGTGTGCTGCTGCTGACCTTCATCGTGGTGCAGTTCGTGCCGGGCGGGCCGGTGGAGCAGTATCTGGCCGAGTCGCGCGCCGGGCCGGGCGGAATCGAGGGCGCGGGCCTGCACTACCGGGGCAATGAGGGCGTGGATGCGCGCCGTCTGCAAGAGATCAAGGCGCTGTACGGCTTTGACAAGCCGGCGCACGAGCGTTTTTTGCAGATGCTGGGGCAGTTCGCACGCCTGGATTTGGGGCGCAGCTTCATGCACAACAAGGATGTGTGGCAGCTGATCCGCGAGAAGCTGCCCGTGTCCATCAGCCTGGGGCTGTGGAGCTTTTTCATCAGCTATCTGGTGGCCGTGCCGCTGGGCGTGGCCAAGGCCGTGCGTGCGGGCAGCCGCTTCGATTTCGTCACCACTTTGCTGGTGCTGCTGGGCTATGCCGTGCCGGGCTTTGTGCTGGGGGTGATTTTGCTGGTGGTATTTGGCGGCCAGCTTGAGTGGTTTCCGCTGCGGGGGCTGAGCTCGCCGGGCTGGGAGGACATGGGCTGGGGCGAGCGCGTGCTCGATTACCTGTGGCACGTCACCCTGCCCGTGATCTCGATGGTGGCGGGCAGCTTTGCCGTGACCACGCTGCTGACCAAGAACGCCGTGCTGGAGGAAATCCGCAAGCAGTACGTGCTCACGGCCCGTGCCAAGGGCCTGGCGCCGCGTCAGGTGCTGTGGCGGCATGTGTTTCGCAATGCCTTGATTCCCATCATCACGGGCTTTCCGGCGGCGTTCATCGGCGCGTTCTTTGCCGGCTCGCTGCTGATCGAGACGCTGTTCACCCTCGATGGGCTGGGCCTGTTGGGCTATGAAAGCATCATCCGCCGCGATTACCCGGTGGTGCTGGGCACGCTGTATCTGTTCACGCTGATTGGGCTGCTGACCAAGCTCATCAGCGATCTGTGCTATGTCTGGGTCGATCCGCGCGTGAAATTCGATTGAGCTGGCCGCCACGTCTGAAAACAAGTGCCCGTGGCGTGGTGATTCGTGCAGGCCTTCGCAAGGGCTTGGCGGCTTTGGCATGATGGCGCGCCTCTTTTTCATCCCGCATTGCAGGAGAGTTGCGATGACCCAGACCCCAGACGCCGCAGGCCAAGCCCCAGGCACGCCGCTGCAAGACTTTCCCATCACACGCAAGTGGCCAGCGCGCCACCCCGAGCGCATCCAGCTGTATTCGCTGACCACGCCCAATGGCGCCAAGGTGTCCATCGCGCTGGAAGAACTGGGCCTGCCCTATGAGGCGCACCGCATTGACATCACGGCCAATGACCAGTTCACGCCCGAATTCCTTTCGCTGAACCCGAACAACAAAATCCCGGCCATCCTCGACCCCGATGGCCCGGGCGGCCAGCCGCTGGCGCTGTTCGAGAGCGGCGCCATCCTCCTCTACCTGGCCGAAAAAACCGGCCGGCTGCTGCCGCAGGACGGCGCGCAGCGTTATCAGGCGCTGCAATGGCTGATGTGGCAAATGGGCGGCCTGGGGCCGATGTTCGGCCAGTTGGGCTTCTTCTACAAATACGCTGGCCGCGAAATCGAAGACCTGCGCCCGCGCGAGCGATATGCCAATGAATCGCGCCGCCTGCTGGGCGTGCTGGAGCAGCAGCTTCAGGAGCGCGATTGGCTGCTGGGCCGGGGCGAGGCCGCCTATTCGATCGCCGACATCGCCATCTTCCCCTGGGTGCGCAACCTGGTGGTGGGCTATGGCGCGGCCGAACTGGTGGGCTTTGAGCAGTTCAAGCACGTGCAGCGCGTGCTGGCTGCTTTCAATGCGCGCCCAGCGGTGCAGCGCGGTCTGGCGGTGCCTGCGGCCGGGGGCCAGCCATGACGGCGGGCAAGTGCGCACAACTGGCGCGCAAAAGCGGCGAGCTGATGCAGGCGACGCCACAGGTCGTGGCCGCGCGCGTGGGCCGCATGCTCACGGCTGGGCCGCAGCCCAGCGCGCGCGATCGGCGCGAATTCCAACGCATGGGGGCCGAAAAAGTCCAAGCCTTTGCGCAATCCTGGCAGGCCATGGCGACCCAGGCGCTGGCTGCGCAGCAGCAATGGGCGCTGTGGTGCGCCCAGGCCTGGTGGCAAATGGCGCTGGGCGGTTGGATGCAGCCGGGCGCCTGGGGGCAATTGGCCCGCGGCGCGCAGCAGCGCCTGCGCGAGGCGGGCCTGGATACGGCGCTCAGCGGCATCCGGCCCGTGCACCGCTGCGCCACGGCCAATGCCCGGCGGCTGAGCGGCCAGCGCCGGGCGCGGCGCTGATCTGGCGGGGCCCGCCGCCTGGGCCGTTGCAGGCGCTCAGGGCTGCAGCACACCCAGCCCCAGCAGCGCCAGCACCAGCAGCCCCAGTGCCAGGCGGTAGAGCACAAAGGGCAGATAGCTGTGGTGCGAGACCCATTTGAGGAACACCACGATCACCGCATAGCCACTGGCAAAGGCCACCAGCGTGGCCAGCGCCGTGGGCCCGGCGGGCACGGCGTTGCTGCCCCAGCTCTTGAGCAGCTGGTAAAAGCCCGAGGCAATCACCGCCGGAATGGCCAGCAAAAAGGAATAGCGCGCTGCGGCCTCGCGGGTGTAGCCCAGCAGCAGGCCGCCGGTGATGGTGCCGCCCGAGCGCGACACGCCGGGGATCAGCGCCAGCGCCTGCGCCAGGCCGAACAGCAGCGCGTGGCGCGTCGTCAGCGCTTGCAGCGGCCTGGCCTTGCGGCCGATCCAGTCGGCCCAGGCCAGCACCAGCGCAAAGCCAATCAGCATGCTGGCCGTGATGTAGAGGTTGCGCAGCGTCGATTCGATCGCATCCTGAAACAGCAGCCCCAGCACGACGATGGGCACGGTGCCGACGATGATGAACCAGCCCATGCGGGCATCGGCGTCGAGCCGCGCCAGCGGCTGGCCCAGCGTGCGCAGCCAGGACTGCGCGATGCGCCACAAGTCCTTGCGAAAGTACAGCAGCACCGCCGCCTCCGTGCCCAGCTGCGTGATGGCCGTGAAGGCCGCGCCTGGGTCGCCGCCCGAGGGCAGCAGCGGCCCGAAGATGCGCAGGTGCGCACTGGAGGAAATGGGCAGGAATTCGGTCAGCCCCTGCAGGAGCCCGAGAACAATGGCTTCAAACCAGCTCATGGTGAGGGTGCGCGCCGCAAGCGTTTGGCAAGCGTGGCAAGCGCCTGGCGGGCGCGCCCTGTGTGCCAGCGGGGCGGGAAGATGTGGGAGGAAGAAATGCCGAGCGCCAGGCCCACGCCGCAGCGGCGTGCAGGGCCCGGCCAGGGCGGCGGCATTGTCGCATGCCGGCTGCGCACGCTGGGGCTGTGCGCGGTTGGGCGGCCCGGTGTGCTGTGCCGGGGCCGGTTCAGCTCAGGCCGCTGACGGGCAGCGCGGCGCCGTGGATCGGGCTGGCGGCCTCGGAGCAGAGAAAGCCGATGATTTCGGCCAGTTGCTGCGGCGCGACCCAGCGGGCCGGGTCGGCGTCGGGCATGGCGGCGCGGTTTTGCGGGGTGTCGATGATGCTGGGCAGGATGCAGTTGACGTTGATGCCCTGCGCGCGCAGCTCGGCGGCCAGGCTTTCGGTCATGCGGATCACGGCGGCCTTGGCGGTGGTGTAGGCGGCCATGTGCGGCGCGCCCTGGTGGGCGGCGGCCAGGGCGCCGATGTTGACGATCTTGCCGCGGCCCAGCGCCAGCATGTCCGGCACCACGGCCTGGCAGGCGTGCAGCGCGGTCAGCAGGTTGAGTTGGTATTGGCGCTGCCAGGCCTGCAGCGGCGTGGCGTGCACCGGCGGGCCCATGTCGAAGCCGCCGGCGAGGTTGCACAGCACTTCGATCGGGCCGAAGTGCTGGCGCGCGCGCGCCAGCGCGGCGGCCCGCGCGGCCGGGTCGAGCAGGTCGCAATCCAGGCACAGGGCCTGCGCTTTGGGCCAGTCGCCAAAGTGCTGTTGCAGTGTCTGGGGGCTGTGGTCGAGCAGGATCAGGCGCTCGCCTTGGGCGCTAAAGTGCTGGGCGACGGCGCGGCCCAGGTTGCCGCTGGCGCCGGTGATGAGCAGCGTGCGTGCGGGGTGGCTCATGGGCAAGGCTTCAATGACGGATGGGGGAATCAGGCGCTGGCGCGGCGGGCGCGGTGGTAGTCGCCGCTGCCGCGGGTGAAGAGCTGGTCGCTCTCCAGCACATCGCCCGGTTGCAGCTCGCCGGCCTGGCCGACGCGCTGGTAAATGGGCGCAAAGTCGATCTGCGCCAGCTCCAGCAGTTCGTCCAGGTCGCGGATCACGAAATAGCTTTCCTGGAAATCGTCGATGCGGTAGCGGGTGCGCATGACGCGCTCCAGATCGAAGCGGATGCGGTTGGGCGAAGCGTCTTCCAGGCAGAACAGGCTTTCGGTGCGCGAGGAGGCGATGCCCGCGCCGTAGATGCGCAGGCCGCCGTCTTCTTGCAGCAGGCCAAATTCCACCGTGTACCAGTACACCCGCGCGAGCTTGTCGAGCACGCCCAGCTCTTTGGCGCGCATGCCGCCTACGCCATAGGCCTGGATGAAATCGGCCAGGGCCGGGTTCATCAGCATGGGCACGTGGCCGAAGACGTCGTGGAAGACGTCCGGCTCTTCCAGATAGTCCAGCTCGTGCGGTTTGCGGATGAATTGCCCGGCGGGAAAGCGGCGGTTGGCCAGGTGGTCGAAGAACACGTCGTCGGGCACCAGGCCGGGCACGGCCACGACCTGCCAGCCGGTGTGCTTCATCAGCACGTCGGAGACGCGGCGGAAATCGGGGATTTCATCGGCGCGCATGGGCAGCTGCCGCATGCCTTCGACGAAGGCGCGGCAGGCGCGGCCGGGCAAGAGCTTGGTTTGGCGCTCGAACAGGGTTTTCCAGACGCCGTGTTCCTCGGCGCTGTAGTGCTCCCAGCCCTGGTCGATGGTCCAGTCCGGGTTGGCTGGCGCGGCCTCCAGCCCGGCGGCCAGGCCGTGTTTGGTCTTCTCGGGTGCGGCGTTCATGCGGTGTCTCCTTTGAACAGTTTTTTCTTGTGTTGCGGCCAGCCGCCAGGCGGCTGGCCGTGTGCGCCATGCCAGTGCTGGCATGGCGGCGCCGCTATGCCAGCGTCGTCATGCCGTTGGCGCGAAACGGGCTGCGATGGCGTCGATGGTGTGCGCCAGCGCGATGTCGCGCTCGCTCAGGCCGTCGGCGTCGTGCGTGGTCAGCGTGATGTCCACCCGGTTGTAGACGTTGAACCATTCCGGGTGGTGGTCGCTTTTTTCCGCGTGCAGCGCCACTTCGGTCATGAAGGCAAAAGCCTGGGTGAAGTTGGCGAAGCTGAAGCGGCGCTGGATCAGGCCGCCGCGCTCGGGCGCATAGCTCCAGGCAGGCAGGGCGGCCAGGGCGCGCTCGCGCTGGGCATCGGTCAGGCGTTGCATGGCGTGCTCCTCGGGCGCTTAGGCTTTTTCGGTTTGCAGCACGCCGCGGTTGATCTGGTCGCGCTCCAGCGATTCGAACAAGGCCTTGAAGTTGCCCTCGCCAAAGCCCTCGCGGTAGTCGCCCTGGCGCTCGATGAACTCGAAGAACACCGGCCCCAGCAGGGTCTCGGAGAAGATTTGCAGCAGCAGGCGCGGCTGGCCGCCCTCGGTGGTGCCGTCGAGCAGGATGCCGCGCGCCTGCAACTCGGGCACGGGCTGGCCGTGGCCGGGCAGGCGCTTTTCCAGGTTCTGGTAGTAAATGTCGTTGGGCGCGGTCAGCAGCGGGATGCCGGCCATTTGCAGCTTGTCGATGGCCTCGATCAGGTTGTCGCACAGCAGCGCGATGTGCTGGATGCCCTCGCCATTGAACTTCATCAAAAACTCTTCGATCTGGCCGCCGCCTTGCTTGGCCTCCTCGTTGAGCGGGATGCGGATCTTGCCGTCCGGCGCGGTCATGGCTTTGGAGGTCAGGCCGGTGTACTCGCCCGAGATGTCGAAATAGCGGATCTCGCGGAAGTTGAACAGGCGCTCGTAGAAATCGGCCCAATAGGCCATGCGGCCGCGATAAACGTTGTGCGTGAGGTGGTCAACCACTTGAAAGCCGTGGCCCACGGGGTTGCGATCCACGCCATCGAGCCACTGGAAGTCGATGTCGTAAATCGTCTTGCCTTCCTCGTAGCGGTCGATCAGGTAGATCGGCATGCCGCCAATGCCCTTGATGGCCGGCAGGTTCAGCTCCATCGGCCCGGTGGCGATGTGAATGGGCTGGGCGCCTTTTTCCAGCAGCTGCTCGTAGGCCTTGTGCGCATCGCGCACGCGAAAGGCCAGGCCGCAGGCCGAAGGGCCATGCTCGGCGGCGAAATAGCCCGCCAGGCTCTTGGGCTCGCGGTTGACGATGAAGTTGATGCCGCCTTGGCGGTACAGCGACACGTCCTTGGAGCGGTGGCGCGCCACCTCGGTAAAGCCCATCTTCTCGAACAGCGGCTCGAGCACGCCGGGCGTGGGCGAGGCGAACTCGACGAATTCAAAACCGTCAAGACCTGCGGGGTTATCGAACAAATCGGCCATGGGTTGTCTCCTGAATCGGTGGGGGCGAGGCGGCGGCTGGGCAGCGCCGCGAAAAGAAAACCGGTCGCCAATCATAGGGGCGCAGCCCTGCAAGATTCCTGCAAGCATCGGGCGTAAACTGCGCAAATTCACAGGAAAACTGCAAAAAGCAAATGGATGACGCACACTTTCAATTGGATTCCATCGACCTGCGCGTGCTGCGTGCGCTGCAGCACAACGGCCGCGCCACCTACGACGAGCTGGCCGCCGCTGTGGGCCTGTCGCCCTCGGCCACGCTGCGGCGCGTGCGACGGCTGGAGGAGGGGGGCGTCATCGACCACTACGCGGCCCTGCTCAGGCCCGAGCGCGTCGGCCTGGGGCTGACGGCCTATCTGAACGTGCGGCTGGAAAAGCTCACCGCCACGCACAAGCGCAACCCCATGGACAGCTTTCGCGCGGCCGTGCAGACCTGGCCCGAAGTGGTCGAATGCTGCTCACTGACCGGCGAGATGGACTACCTGCTGCGCGTGGTCGTGCGCGACATGGCGCACTACTCGCGCTTCGTCATGGACACGCTGCTCAAGCACCCCAGCGTGCAGGACTGCAAGACCAGCTTCGTGCTCGACCGCGTCAAGCACACCACGGCGCTGCCGATTTGATGGGCGTCGTTCAGGTCAATGAAAACCGTCTTTCATCGTGCTGGTTGGCCTTGTTTTAGAGGGGCTTGGGCAGTGTGCTCAACATGCTTAAGAGAAGCGTCAGCAGGCTGAGCTAAGCCCATCAAAAAATGCTTACACGGCAAGATTGTATGCAATGTTATGGAAAACACCTAGATAAGTTCAATATTTCGGTCTTTAATAGCGAAGTTGTATGCAATAGACTGCGGTCATGACATCGGTTGAAGTCGCATATGAAGCACTGAAAAGCGCCATCCTCGCTCAGGAGCTCAAGCCAGGTGAGCGCCTGAAAGAGTCCGAGTTGGCGGAAAAGTTAGGTCTGAGCAGAACGCCCGTGAGGGAGGCTTTCAATCGTCTCAACTCAGAAGGGTGGCTTGTTCATGTTCCCAACCAAGGAGCCAAGGTGGCAACTTGGGGCATTGATGACATACAGGAAATATTTGCTATTCGATTGCAGTTGGAGCCTTTTGCAGCAGGCTTGGCTGTCTCGAAGATGGACGAAGAGAAACTTTCCCAATTGAGCTACTTCGCTGAAGAAGTTGAGCACTATGCTGCGTTGAATACAGTGGAGGCGCTACAAATGAAGGCAGTGGCGAATAAAAACTTTCATGCTGTATTGTTGGAGGCGGCAGGAAATAAAAGAATGCAGCATATTTTGAGTCAGTTGATCGACTCGCCTTTAGTCGTCTGGACATTCAAATCATTTGGGCAAGAAGAAACGATGCGGAGTATTGCGCATCATTTTGAGATTGTACGGGCGGCAAAGAGTAAGGACTCGCAGTGGGCAGAGTCGATCATGAGGTCGCACATATTGGCTGCAAAAAACTCTGCGCGGAAAATATCTGCAACATTTCAATGCAAATGAGAAAGGATGATGGTGGTATGAGGCTTCGTGAGAAATTGAATTCCGGCAAAATAATGGTTGCCCCTGGCATATATGATTTCATATCTCTAAAAATCGCAGATCAATTGAACTTCGATTGCCTGTATATGAGTGGCTATGGCACGGTTGCTTCTTACCTTGGGTTGCCGGATGCGGGTATCGCTACCTATACAGACATGTTGAATAGGGTAAGAGCCTTCTGTCAATCTAGCTCTACCCCTATTATTTGTGATGGGGATACGGGATATGGCGGATTGTTGAATGTTTTTCATACTGTAGAAGGCTATATCAAGGCTGGTGCGGCAGGGATTCAGCTTGAGGATCAGGATTTTCCAAAAAAATGCGGCCACACAAAAGGGAGGAAGCTGATTTCAAGTAAAAATATGGAGGCGAAAATTAAGGTTGCAGTGGATGCGCGAGCGGATAATGATGACTTTCTTATCATTGCGCGTACGGACGCTCGTTCCAGCGAAGGACTAGACGAAGCGTTGCGCCGTGCAGAGAACTACCTTGCAGCCGGTGCAGATGTTTTATTTGTTGAGTCGCCTGAAAGTGAGGGTGAGCTAGAGATAATAGGTAAGGCGCTCAAGGCTCCTTTGATTGTCAATATTGTTGAGGGTGGGCGGACGCCGCAACCCAGTTTAAGTGATCTTCAGAGTATGGGGTTTGCTTTGGCTATTCATCCCTGCTTGGGATTTTTGTCTGCAGGAAAGGCGTTGAGAAATGCCTTTTCTCATTTGAAAAATTCTGGCGATACAATTGAGTATCGTGCGCTTGATGAATTTGAGGAATTTAATAAGCTGATTGGCTTTCAAAGAGTTTGGGATTTTGATGAAAGGTATGCTGCTTTAGATGGGTGATTTTGCTTGATGTGGTAAGGAGGTGGGTATGAAGAAAATATTTAGGGTCTTTTTTCTGTTTTTTGCTTTTGTCGGCGTTGCATGCGCGGGTTGGCCGGAGAAAAATGTGACTCTGATGGTCCCGTATGCGCCAGGAGGAGGGGCTGATACTATTGCTCGCTTGGTTGGTGGAGAGCTGTCTAAATTGTGGAGCGTTTCAGTTGTTGTAGAGAACAAATCAGGAGCCAATGGTGTGATAGGCTCGCATGATGTTGCCAAGTCTGCCCCGGATGGCTACAAGATCATGCTGGTTGTTGGGTCGCATATCATTAACCCTATTTTGATGAAGTCCATGCCTTTTGATACTGAGCGGGACTTTACGCCAATTACACAGTTGGCAAGTTCTCCGATGGTTTTGGTGGTTGCGAATGATGGACCTTTTGGAGATTTAAATGCATTCATCGCTGAGATAAAGAAAGGTCCTGTCTCTTTGGGTTATTCCGAGGGGCAGACTCAGTTGACAGGAGAGCTGTTGCGTCAGGCTAGCGGTGGTCAAATAACGCCAGTGGCGTACCGTGGCGGCTCACCATTAATGATGGATATCATCGGCGGTCATGTGCAGTCTGGTTTTACCAGTATCATTACGGCTTTGCCGCACGTAAAAGCTGGGAAGTTGCGGGTGATTGGCGTTGCCAACAAGGAGGGGGCTAATATATTCCCAGAGGCAAAGACTTTTGCGGAAATTGGGTTTCCTCAAGTTGATTCGTCGAATTGGTATGGCTTGTTCGGCCCCAAGAATATGTCTGATGAAGTGATTAAGGCTATCTCAGATGGTTTGATGAAGGTGGCTCAAGGAGAGTTAATTGAGTCTAGGCTGAAAGAGCAAGGGGGTGAATTGGCGATAGGCGGGAATAAAGCTTTCCATGATTTTCTTGCCCAAGAGCGGATGAAGTGGATGGATGTGGCCAGGATTGGGAAAATAGAGGCCAAATGAGCTCCTTAGAGCGACGCCCTCTTTGTTGGACTGAGGGCGTCTTTTTTTGCAGTTTTCATCATCTATCAGCGTCCGGCACAGCCTCGGCCTGGGTGATGACGCCGCCGCCCAGGCACACCTCGCCGTCGTACAACACGGCGCTTTGGCCGGGGGTGACGGCCCATTGCGCTTGTTCAAAGCGCAGGCGCCAGCGGCCGGGGGCATCGTCCGCAGCCAGGGTGCAGGCGGCGTCCTGCTGGCGGTAGCGGGTCTTGGCGGCGCAGGGGCCGGGCGCGGGTGGCGCGCCGGCACACCAGCTGGCGTCGTCGAAGATCAATTCGTGCGAGAGCAGCCAGGGGTGCGCGTGCCCCTGCACGGCGTACAAGGTGTTGCTGGCCATGTCCTTGCGCGCGACGAACCAGGGGGCGTGCTCGCCGCCGCCCTTTTGCGCGCCTTTTTCCTTGATGCCGCCGATGCCCAGCCCCTGGCGCTGGCCCAGGGTGTAGAAGCTCAGGCCCACGTGCTCACCGATCTTGCGGCCGCGCTCGTCCTTGATGGGGCCGGGCTGGTTGGCCAGGTAGCGGTTCAAAAATTCGCGAAACGGCCGCTCGCCGATGAAGCAGATGCCGGTCGAATCCTTCTTCTTGGCGTTGGGCAGGCCGATCTCGGCGGCGATGCGGCGCACCTCGGTCTTGTGCAGCTCGCCCACGGGGAACAGGGCCTTGGCCAGTTGCGCCTGATTCAGCCGGTGCAGGAAGTAGCTCTGGTCCTTGGCCGGGTCCAGCCCCTTGAGCAGCTCGTGGCGCTGCGTGGCGGCGTTGAGGCGCACGCGCGCGTAGTGCCCGGTGGCGATCTTTTCCGCACCCAGGCGCATGGCGTGGTCGAGAAAGGCCTTGAACTTGATCTCGGCGTTGCACA
>JAUMYI010000072.1:0-1808 GCA_030528705.1 Comamonadaceae bacterium
TGGGCTGTACGTACTGGGCCATGCCATCGCCAGCCTGCAGGGCCAGGTGCTGGCCGTTGATGCGCCTGCGCGTTGATCACCGATGGCCTTGACCGGCGCACGTTTTGCATCCGTCGCCCGTGGATTGGCTCAACCTTTGCTGGCCTGCCGAAAGATGCGCAGCGTCAGCCGCAGCGCGGTGCCGGGCGCGGCCAGTTGGTTGACGGTGCCGGCAATGGCGATCTGACGCCGTGGGCAGTGCAACGCCAGCGCGCCGGACAGGCCGATGTGCCCGAGCAGCGGCGGCGCGCGGCGCAGCGGGTCGAGCAGCCAGGGCAGCTTCAGCCGTTGCAAGCCGACGCCCGCCTGCATGGGAAACAACATCGACATAGGGCGGAACACTTGCAGCTCGTGCAAGTCGCTTGCGGGAAACAACTCGCCGCCGAAGAAAGCCTGCACGAAGCGCAGCAGCTCGGGCGCGGTGGACACCATACCGCCATCGGCGCGGAACGAGGCCATTGCCAGCGGCCGGTGCAGTGGCCGGGCATGGTCGTAGATGTCGCGCGGTGTGCAGTCGGCAGGGTCTTGGTACAGATAGGTTTGCGTCAGCCCCAGCGGTGCGCAGATGTGCTGCGCGTAGCAGTGCGCCAGGGGCTGGCCCGTCAGCTGCTCGATCAACAGGCCCAACAACTGGTAGTGGCTGTCGGAATAGCGCGCCCGTCCGGTCGCGCCGGCGGGGCGGGCCGGGCCGATCTGGCGGCTGCGCGCCAGTGCCTCGGCGGCGCTCCAGCCAAAGTCCGGGCCGCGCCGCAGTTGGCGCAGCCAGCACCGGCCCTGGGCATCGGCGCCTTCGAAGTAGTCGGGCAGCCCGGCGGTGTGGGCCAGCAGTTGGCGTGGCGTGAGCGTTGCGGGCAGGCACTGCAACAGGGCTGCGTCCAGATGGCGTGCCAGATGCCGCGCCACCGGCTCGTCCAGCGCCAGTGCGCCCGCGCGGCGCAGTTGCATGATGAGCGCGGTGGTGAACAGCTTGGTCACGCTGGCGATGAAAAACGGCGTGTCCAGCTCGAAATCGCCCGCCGCCGCGCCATGCATTTGCCCCTGATGGCCCAGGCAGAAGGCCGCGCCGAAAATCCGGCGGCCATCGACGGCCTTGGCCAGCGTGTGGGCCAGCCGGGTTTGCAAATCCTGGGCGCCGTGTCCACTCATGCCTGGGCCTTGTCTCGCTCTTGTATGGGTGGGGCGGACGCTTTAACGGCGGGGCAAAAACCGTGCAAAAGCTTCAGCCATGCGCGCGCCCCAGCAGCAGGTTTTCAAACGGGTGCTGGCGCTTGAAGCGGTAGGCGCCAAAGTCGCGCTCGTCGGTGGTGAGGATGCGGCCGTGGCCCAGGTGTTCGGCCAGCAGCACCAGCGAGGCATCGGCCAGATCCATCGGCAGGGCCTGGTAGCGCGCCATCAGCTGCGACAGGCGCGCGTTCCGGGTGGCGGGCCAGTGCCAGGTGGCGATGCCGCCATCGGCCACTTCGTCCAGCAGCGCGCGGGCGGCGTCGGGGCCGATCCAGCGCATGAGCAGGTGCGTGGCCTCGGTCAGCACGGGCCAGGTGGTCACCCAGCCTTCGGCCTGCGTGCCCAGCGCCGACACGGCGCGGCTGTGCCAGGCGTCGCGCCGGTCCACCAGCGCATAGAAGAAACCGGCGTCGGCAATGATCATGCGCGGCCTTTTCGTGCGGTTTGGCCCTTCGTGGCTTTTCCCGTGGCTTTTCCTGCGGTTTTTCCTGCAACTTTGGCGGCGCTTTTCGCGGCATCTTGCAAGGCGCTTTTTCCAGCCTTTG
>JAUMYI010000072.1:1908-10876 GCA_030528705.1 Comamonadaceae bacterium
GCAACTTTGGCGGCGCTTTTCGCGGCATCTTGCAAGGCGCTTTTTCCAGCCTTTGCCCCGCCCGCCGTGGCTGGCGCGGCGGGATACGGCGGCCGGGCCGGTTCGGCCACCTGCCAGGCCGGCGCGGCGGCGGGCGATGCGTATTTGCCGGCCCAGCCTTCGGCCAGGCGCGCCTTGTAGCTGCCGGCCACGTCGGCGCGGCCGCTGTCGCCCTGGCCGATGAACGCGCCCAGGTGCCGCAGCCCGCTGCGCTGCGCGCGCACGGTGTCGTAGTAGTGCTGCACGCTGGTGCGCAGCACCTCGCTCACGCCCATGCCGGTCACTTCGGCCAGATAGGCGACTTGCTGCTCGGCTTCTTCGTCAAAACGGGCATTGACACGCATGGCGCACTCCTTGGTCAACGGCAAAACGGCTTGTCATGCATTGTATGACAAGCCGTTTTGGTTTGTGCAGGGCCTACCGCGCAGAGACTCTCAAACCATCAGCCGCATCTTGCGCGCCGCCTCGGTCAGCTCGTCGCGGAACTTGGGGTGGGCGATGGCGATGAGCGACTTGGCGCGCTCGTGCGCCGTGCGCCCGCGCAGCTGGGCCACGCCGTATTCGGTGACCACGTAGTCGATGTCGTTCTTGCTGGTGGTCACGTGCGTGCCGGGGCTGAGCACCGGGGCGATGCGCGAGATGGTGTCGTCCTTGGCGGTGGAGGGCATCACGATGAAGGCCTTGCCGCCGCGGCTGCGGTTGGCCGCGCGCACGAAGTCGGCCTGCCCGCCCGTGCCCGAGTACACCTTGGTGCCCTGCGACTCGGAGCCGCACTGGCCCAGAAAATCAATCTGCATGGTGGCGTTGATGGCGATCAGGTTGTCGTTCTGGCCGGCCAGGTAGGGGTCGTTGGTGAAATCGACCGGGTGCATCTCCAGCGCCGGGTTGCGGTGCATGAACTGGTAGAGCTTCTTGCTGCCCAGGCCGAAGGTGGCCACCATCTTGCCCGGCAGGTAGTTCTTGCGGCGGTTGTTGACCACGCCCGCTTCCACCAGCGTCATGATGCCGTCGCCGATCATCTCGGTGTGCACGCCCAGGTCTTTCTTGTCGGTCAGCTGCATGACCACGGCGTCAGGGATGGCGCCGTAGCCGATTTGCAGCGTGGCGCCGTCGGGAATCATCTCCGCCACGTACTTGCCAATGGCCTGCTGCACCGGGCCGATGGCGGGCAGGCCCACCTCGAACACCGGGTCTTCGCTCTCCACCAGCGCCGCCACCTGCGAGATGTGCACGTGGCAGTTGCCGTTGGCAAAAGGCACGTTGGGGTTGACCTCCAGCACCACGGCGCGCGCCTTCTTGATGGCGGCCATGGTGTAGTCCGGCCCCAGGCTGAGGGAGAACCAGCCGTGCTCGTCCATCGACGAGGCCAGGGTGAACACCACGTCGGCGGGCATCAGGCCGCGCTCGATCAGCGCCGGCATTTCAGAGAAGTACGAAGGGCGGAAATCCACCCAGCCCTCCTGCCCGCCAGGGCGCGAAGCGCCACCGAAGAAGTAGGCCACGTGGCGCACGTGGCGCACGGTTTCGGGGTCGAAATAGCCGTACTTGCGCACCGGCAGGATTTGCGAGACCGACACGCCCTCGAACTCGCGCCGCTGCTCCGACAGCGCCTCCAGCAGCTTGGGCGGCTCGGCCACGCCGGTGGGCACGACGATGGTGTCGCCGTTCTTCACCACGCGCAGGGCATCTTCTGGGCTGCAGCGTTTTTCGCGGTAGAGGGTGTCAAAGCGCATGGGCTGTTCCTTTGGCTTGGTATCGAGAATGGCTCGCAAATTCAACAACCCGCGATCATGGCACAAACCATCGCCCCGATGGCCGTAACCGATCTCAATAGCCGGGCTTGGATCCCTTGCGGCGCTGGGCAAACAAGCCCACGCCACGCGCGCCCTGGCGGGCAAAACGCTCACGCCGCGCCTGCTTCGGGTCCACCAACAGCTCACGATAGGCTTCGATGCGGTCGCCATCGCGCAGCACCTCATCGGGCTGCATGCGTCGCCCCCAGATACCCCAGCGCCACTGGCCCTGCAGCGCCTGCCAGCTCTCCTCATCCAACGCGCCGGGCCGCTGCTGCAACAGCAGCGCCACGGCCTGCGCCAGCGTCGTGCCCTGTGGCAGTTGCAGCGCACGCTCTTCGATGCAGCGCGGCGCCAGGCACAGCGCCACTTCCACCTGCAGCATGGGCGGCGCGCTCGGGTCGCTGGCAGGTGCGGGCGGGCGGGCGGGGCTCATAGCGGCTTTGCTTCGTGCCGGCCTTGCCTAAGCGGGCTTGCCATAGAGCTGCTCGGCGCGCTGCACAAAGGCCTGCACCAAGGTATTGGCGATTTTGTCGAACACTGGCCCAACCAGCAGGCGCAAGGCAGCGGAGTCGAAGTCATAGCGCAGCACCAGGACAACCTTGCAGGCTTGGGATTGCTCGGCGTTTTGCCCGCCGATGGGCTGAAAGCTCCACTCGCCCTGCAGCGTGGAAAACGGCCCGCGCACCAGCTGCATGCGCACGCGCTCCTGCCCCACATGCTCGTTGCGCGTGACAAAAGACTGGCGCACCCGCGCGAATGCCATGCCCACCTCCGCCAGCATGCCGTGCTCATCCTGCTCCAGCACGCGGGCCTGATCGCACCAGGGCAGAAATTGCGGGTAGCTCGCCACATCGGTGACCAACGCAAACATTTGCGCCGGGCTGAACCAGACCAGGGCGGATTTCTCAACGTGTTTCATGGGCGCTCGCCAGCGGGCCAGGCCGAGGCAGCCAGGCCGCATTTGCATACAATGGCCGGTTTCGCAGGCGGCGCTGCACCCGGCGCGGGCAAAGCGGCGATTCTAGCGCCGCCCCCGCCTGCCCAGCCACGCACGCCAGCGCCCGCGCCGCGCTGCGCCTTCGCCCCCCAACCTCAGCCCATGGCCAGCAAAGACAAAAAATCCCCCTCCAGCCGCATTGCCGAGAACAAACGCGCCTTCTTCAACTACTTCATCGAAGATCGCTACGAGGCAGGCATGGTGCTGTACGGCTGGGAGGTCAAGGCGCTGCGCAGCGGCAAGGCCCAGCTCACCGATGCCTACGTGGTCATCCGCGATGGCGAGCTGTTCCTCATCGGCGGGCAGATCAACCCGCTCAAGTCGGCCTCGACCCACGTACGCCCCGAGCCCGATCGCACCAAGAAGCTGCTGCTGCACAAGGACGAGATCAAGCGCCTGGTGGGCAAGGTCGAGCAAAAAGGCTACACGCTGGTGCCGCTGCACCTGTACTGGAAGAACGGCCGTGTCAAATGCGAAATCGCGCTGGCCAAAGGCAAGGCCGAATACGACAAGCGCAACACCATCAAGGAGCGCGAGGGCAAGCGCGAAGTCGAACGCGCCATGAAGTCCCGCCAGCGCTGAGCCGACGCACCACCCTCTTTCTTCCTGCCGCCCATGCCCACATCCCTTACTGGCAAGGCTGCCAACACCGGCGCTGCGAACCAGGCCGCAGCCCGCTGCCTGGCCACGCCGCCGGTCGCATCAACCCCCGCCTCGCTGCCGCTTGCCCCACGGCATCGTCAAATCCGGCTGCTGGGCCGTGCAGTGCCTGCCGTGCTTTCGGTGCTGTTGTTGGCCGCCGGCATGGGCGCTGGCGCGCAAACCACCCCGGTGCGCACAAGCTCTGAACCGGCAGGCGCCTTGCCCGCCTCGGGCTTCGTACTCATCATGCCCAATGGCCAGGCCCATGTGCATCTGTCCCGCCCGCTAGCAGCGGGCGAGCGCCTGTGGGTGCAATGGCCCGATCGCGCAGGCCAGCCCAGCTGCTGCCGGCGCCTGGCGGCCGATGCGCTCCAGCCCGTGAGCGCATCAGGGCAGAACGCCGTGGATGACGAGCAGGAGCACTCCGAGGAGCGCCCCGTGCTCATGACGCTGGATGGCAGCACGCCCGCGCATTACCGGCTGCGCGCGCCAGCGCCAGACAGCCTCGCTGGCAACGGTTTTCTGGGCATGGCGCTGGCGGCGCCGCGCGTGCGCGCCCAAGGAGCCCATGCACTGCGCGCCGCGCCGGACGTCCGCGTGCGCATGTGCGCGGGGGCCGAGGGCTTGAACCTGCTGACGCAAGCCGGCCAGCGGCGCCAGGTGCTTTACCTGGGTCTGGGCTATCCCATCGACTCCCCCAACCCTTGCACGCCGCAAGACGAAGACTTCATTCGCCGCGCAAGTCAGTAAGGCTGAACATGTGCTGAAAAGCACCGCCTCAGCCGGAGGCGGGCAGCAGGCGCGGGATGCGCGCGCGGCAGTTGGGGTAGGCCTGCTGCACCGTCACCTCGATCAGGCGCGCGGCCGAGGGCCAGTGCTGCCAGTAGTCGCCCACTTCGTCGATCACGCGGGCCGTGCCGTTGATGCGCACGCGCGTGGCGCTGGCAAAGTCGATGAACAGCATGCCGATGTGCGGGTTGGTCAGCAGGTTGCCGATGCTGTTGAAGAAGTTGTTGCCGGGGTAGTCGGGGAAGACGATGGTGCGCTCATCGGGCACGGCCAGCAGCGGCTCCGGGTCATTCGGCGGGGTGTGCTGGCGGCCCCGGTAGCTGCAATCGCACTGGCCGCGGTCACTGGCGGTGGCGATGAAGAAGAACGGCTGGGCCTGCAAGAATTCGATCAGGCGCGGGTTGAGGCGCTCGCGCACCGAGGCGGCCAGCCCGCGCGTGAGGCGCGCGACGCCATAGCGCCGATGGGCTTGCAGCTCGCCGGGGTGAAAGACGCCAAAGCCGGGGTCGTCGTCGTGGCCGGATTCGCTCATGGCGGAAGGCTCCCTGCACGGGCAAACGGCGGGCGGCGCACTGCCCGCCGTTCGCAGCTTGGAAACTCAGGGCTTCATCACAGCCGGCTCAGAAAAAGCCCATCGCATTGGCGTTGTAGCTCACCAGCAGGCACTTGGTCTGTTGGTAATGCTTGAGCGCCATCTTGTGGTTCTCGCGCCCGATGCCGGACTGCTTGTAGCCGCCAAAGGCCGCGTGCGCCGGGTAGAGGTGGTAGCAGTTGGTAAACACCCGCCCGGCCTGGATGCCGCGGCCCATGCGGTAGGCGCGGGTGCCGCTGCGCGTCCACACCCCGGCGCCCAGGCCGAAGATGGTGTCGTTGGCAATGGCCAGGGCTTCCTCCTCGTCCTTGAAGGTGGTCACAGCCGCCACCGGGCCGAAGATTTCCTCCTGGAACACGCGCATGTCGTTCTTGCCGAACAGCATGGTCGGCTGCACGTAAAAGCCGTCGTTGATGCCTTCGCCGGGGCGGCTGCGCGCACCGCCGGTGAGCACCTGCACGCCTTCCTGGCGGCCGATGTCGAAGTAGCCCAGGATCTTGTCCAGCTGCTGCTGCGAGGCCTGCGCGCCCACCATGGTGCCGGCATCCAGCGGGTGGCCCAGCTTCATGGCCTGCACGCGCTTGACGGCCTTGTCAATGAACTTCTCGTAGATCGACTCCTGCACCAGGATGCGCGAGGGACAGGTGCAGACCTCGCCCTGGTTGAGCGCGAACATCGACAGCCCCTCCAGCGCCTTGTCCAGAAAG
Source organism: Comamonadaceae bacterium (assembly GCA_030528705.1). Lineage (GTDB taxonomy): Bacteria > Pseudomonadota > Gammaproteobacteria > Burkholderiales > Burkholderiaceae_C > Lampropedia. Next base: position 7,471 of record JAUMYI010000072.1, read on the forward strand.
GCGTCGTCGTGGTCCATCACGTCGGCAAAGAAGATGTTGGGGCTCTTGCCGCCCAGCTCCACGGTGCTGGGGATGAGGTTGTCGGCCGCGCACTTGAGGATGTGCTTGCCCACCGGGGTGGAGCCGGTGAAGGCCACCTTGGCGATGCGCTTGCTGGTGGCCAGGGCGTTGCCCGCCTCCTTGCCGAAGCCGTTGACCACGTTGACCACGCCCGGCGGCAGCAGCTCGCCGATCAGCTCCATCAGCAGCATGATGGAGGCGGGCGTCTGCTCGGCGGGCTTGAGCACCACGGTGCAGCCCGCGGCCAGCGCCACCGGCAGCTTCCAGGCCGCCATCAGCAGCGGGAAGTTCCACGGAATGATCTGCCCCACCACGCCCACCGGCTCGTTGAAGTGGTAGGCCACGGTGTCGTGGTCGATCTCGGAGATGCCGCCTTCCTGCGCGCGCAGGCAGCCGGCAAAGTAGCGGAAGTGGTCGATCGCCAGCGGCACGTCGGCCGCCAGGGTCTCGCGCAGCGGCTTGCCGTTGTCGATGGATTCGGCCACGGCCAGGCGCTTGAGGTTCTGCTCCATGCGGTCGGCGATGCGCAGCAAGGTGTTGGAACGCTCCTGCGGCGAGGTCGCGGCCCATTTCGGGAAAGCCGCGTGCGCCGCGTCCAGCGCCAGCTCAATGTCCTCGGCGCCCGAGCGCGCCGCCTTGCAAAACGGCTGGCCAGTGATGGGCGAGACGTTCTCGAAATACTCGCCCTTGACTGGCGGCACCCACTTGCCGCCGATGTAGTTGTCGTAGCTGGCGCGGTAGGGGAATTCGGTGTCGATGCCCATGCGCTTGAGTTCCTTGGCGTCCATCTGTCTTGTCTCCTTCGTTGCAATTTGTCTGGATGGGAAAAACCTGCCTGCGCGGCCAGCCGCACAAGCAGCACAACACCCCAGGCAATATCCATACCAGCGCCCGCCAACCACGGGTTTACACCGACGGGGCTGCGCCTTCAGCGCCGTCACAAGGCCTTTCAAAGCCCCATCAGGCAACCCGCGCACCGCTTCGAGACAGCCCCGCCCAGGCTACCCTGCGCCGTTTTGGCGCAGCCAAGTGCATCGAAACGGCACAGTGGCACAGCTTGGCCAGCTCTGCCCCCACCTTCCCCCCTCTTGCACGCGCCGCGCGCATCTGCGGATTCGGGCGGGTCACTTCAGCCGGGCAACAGGCCCTGAGAGCTCGTGCTAGGATGAAACGCAGTGCAGCCCCACGGCCGATGGGGCGCCGCACATGGCCCATGCTCCGCACCGCACACGCCGCCTGCCCGGCCATGCCACACACAGACCCGGCGCTCAAGCCGGGCTTTTCCAAGGAGACTTCCGCATGGGGACGATGCCCTCCTCTCCCGCAGCGCCGCACCCTGCCCTGGCAGGCGCCGACACCCTGCTGCAACAGGCGCGCCGCGCGCTGCAAAGCGGCGCCCTGCCGGCCGAAGAGCTGCTGCCGCCCGCGCTGGCCTACGTGTCGCGCTCGTGGCAGCGCAGCGTGCAGGCCGGGCTGGACGCTTTTGCCCGCAGCACCCCAGCGCCACACTACAGCCGCTTCGAGCTGGCCCGCGCTAGCGAGCGCCAGCACGAGCTGCTCACCCACGCCCGCCCGGTGATGGACTACCTCATGGGCCAGACCCGGCAACACCGCGGCATGGTCATCCTGGCCGATGCCGATGGCCTGCTGCTGCACGCCCTGGGAGATCTGCACTTTTTGCAGCGCGCCGAGCGCGTCGCTCTCGCGCCCGGCGCCTCCTGGCACGAGCACCACCGCGGCACCAACGCCATCGGCACCGCGCTCGCCGAAGCCACGCCGGTCATGGTGCACGGCGCCGAGCACTTCCTCGAATGCAACGGCTTTCTCTCCTGCGCGGCCGCGCCCGTGCGGGCGCCCGATGGGCAGATGCTGGGCGTGCTGGACTTCTCTGGCGAGCGGCGCCCGGCCTCACCCCAAGTGCTCGGCATGGTCTGCACGGCCGCGCAAATGATCGAAAACCGCCTGTTCCAAGCCCGCCACGGCCACCAACTGCACCTGCATTTGCACCCCTTGCCCGAAGGCCTGGGCACCGCGGCCGAAGGCGTGCTGGCCATCTCCGATGACGGGCTGATCGCCGGCGCCAATGCCGCCGCATTGCACCTGCTGGGCCTGCAAGCCGAACAACTGGGGCAACTGCCGGTGCAGCAACTCTTGGGCGTCGCTCTGGAGCCACTGCAACGCAGCGCCCATGCCGCGCAGCCGCTGCTGCTGCAGCGCACCGCCCCAGGCCAGCCCCAAGCCATGCAACTGCATGCCCGCGCCCGGCTGAGCAGCCCGCCGCGCAGCCCAAGCGCCGCCGCCACATCCGCCCAGCCCAGCGCCCAAACCAGCGCCCTGCCCGCCCCATTGCAGGCGCTGGACACCGGCGATGCCCACTGGCGCAGCCTGTTGGAGCAGGCCGCCAAAGTCTGCAACCACCCCATCGCCCTGCTGCTGCAAGGCGAATCGGGCACCGGCAAGGAAGTGCTGGCCCGCGCCATCCACCAAGCCAGCGACCGCGCCGCGCGGCCGCTGGTGGCCGTCAACTGCGCCGCGCTGCCGGAAAACCTCATCGAAGCCGAACTATTCGGCCACGCCCCCGGCGCCTTCACCGGCGCGCGGCGCGAAGGCGCGCCCGGCCTGATCCGCCAGGCCCACGGCGGCACCCTGCTGCTGGACGAAATCGGCGACATGCCCCTGGCGCTGCAAACCCGGCTGCTGCGCGTGCTGCAAGAGCGCCGCGTCACCCCGCTGGGCGGCGGCCAGCCGGTGGCGGTGGACTTCGCCCTGATCTGCGCCAGCCACCGCGACCTCAAGGCCGAAGTGGCCGCCGGGCGCCTGCGCTCCGACCTGTACTGGCGCCTCAACGGCCTGACCCTGCACCTGCCGCCGCTGCGCCAGCGCAGCGACTGGCATGCCCTGGCCCAGCGCCTGCTGCGGCAACACGCCCACGAACAAGGCCACGCTGCCTGCCCCACACTGGCGGCCGACCTCGCCCCTGCCCTGCGCCATTACGCATGGCCGGGCAACCTGCGCCAACTCGACAGCGTGCTGCGCACCGCCGCCGTGCTGGCCGCTGACAGCCCGCACATCGACTGGCAGCACCTGCCCGGCGACCTGCGGCAAGAGCTGCAACAGCCACCAGCGCCACACGCCCCATCCAGCGCCCAGCCAAGCAGCCCGCCCGCCTTGGCCCAGCCCGCACCAGAGCAACCCGCCACTGGCCCCATGCCACTGGCACAGCACACCCTGCTGGCCCTGCAACGCGCCGTGGCCGACGCAGGCGGCAACCTCTCCCAAGCCGCGCGCAACCTGGGCATCAGCCGCAACACCTTGTACCGGCACCTCAAGCGCCAGCGCTGAAGGC
>JAUMYI010000073.1 GCA_030528705.1 Comamonadaceae bacterium
GGCTGGGCTGGCCGGAGGCGCTTCTGCCGGGCTGCTGCGCACCGCGCCTTGCAAGGCCTGCATGGCATCGCGGATGGCCTGGGCATCGCCGCTGGCCACGGCCTGCTCCAGGGCCTGGGCGGCTTGCAGCACGGCCTGGTCGTGGGCCGAAGCGGCTGCCTGGGCCTGGTGGCGCTGCTCGCTCTTGCGGTTGAAGGCGGCGTCCAGCGGCTGGCGGAAGGCGTCCCAGAGCTTTTGCTCCAGCTTGCGCTCCAGCGGCACGCGCTGGGCTTCTGTTTGCCAGCGTTGCTGTAGCTCTTTGATGGCGCGAATGTCCAGCGGCAGGCGCTCGGCCAGGGTCTGGGCTTGCTCGATCAGGCTGCGGCGCAGCGCAGTGCTGTGCTTGCGGGCCTGCTCCAGCGGGGCGCTGGCGGCGTCGTAGGCTTCTTTCCACTGGGTTTGCAGCTGGGTGAAGGCTTTGTCACTGACGTGGCCGGCGTTGCGCCAGCGCTCGGCCAGTTGCCGCAGCTGGCGGTGCAGGGTTTTGAGGTCGGCGCTGGCTTGCTCCGGGCTGCTGGCGAGGGCGCGCAGCTCGTCAATGATGGCTTGACGTTGGGCCTTGTGGGCTTGGCTTTCGGCCTTGACTTTGCTGAGCCATTCGTCCACGACGGCGCGGGCCTTGCCCATGGCTTGGTCAAAGCGCCTCCACAGGTGGCCGTTGGGCGGGCTGGAGCGATCGACCTGGCGCCATTGCTCGTGCAGCTCGCGCACCTGGGTTTGCAGGACCTTGCCGCTGGCTTGGGGCTTGCCTTGGGCATCCACGAGTTGCTCGGCGCGGGCAATGAGTTCTTCGCGTACCTGGTTGGCGCCCCAGCGTTGCCAGCCTTGCAGGTCGCCGGCGTCGATCAGGGCGCGGTTGATGCGCCGCTCCAGCTCGGCGTCCACGCTGCCGTGCAGCTCTTTGAGGCTGTCGCGCAGGGCGGCGGCGGCCTGGCTGCTTTGCTTGGCCTGGCCTTGCCGCACGGTTTGCTCCAGGGCCTTGAGGGCGGCGTTGATTTTGGCCTGTTGCTCGGGCGAGAGCGGCGCGGCGGCCTGGCCGGAGCTGGCTGCGGCCGGTGCGCCGTGCAGGGCGCGCAGCTCATCGGCCCAGACCTGCACCTGTGGCAGCGGCGCTTGGGGGTCTTCGGCGGCCTGGCGGGCTTGCGCCAGCGCGGCGCCAAAGGCGTCGAAGACCTGCTGCAGCTGTACGCGTGAGCTGTCGATGGCGTTGCTGTGGCGCGGCTCGACACTGCTCCAGAGCTCGGCCTGACTGAGTTCTTGCGCCGTGGCGTGCCACTTTTGCACGTCCTGGGCCAGTGCGGCCTCGGCCTCGCTGGCGTGCTGCCAGGGCTTGGTCGAGAGCACGTCGATGCGCTGCGCCAGCAGCACGGCGGCTTCTTTTTGCACCATGGCTTTGTGCTGCAGCTCTTCCAGGGCTTTGACGCGCTCGGCAATGCGGCTGCGCAGCTCGGCCAAGGGTTCTTTGGACAGTGGCGCGCCAGCCTTGGCGGCATCGCGCAGCCAGGCCATGCCGTCGGCAATGCGGAAAGTGCTGGCGCCGAGGATTTTCTCGGCTTTGGCAGCCCAGTCCTGGCTGGCTTCTTCCTGGTGTTGGGATTGGCGGATGTCGTTCATACGTTGGCGAATGGGTTTGGCAGCGCCCTGATCTCGGGCGCTGAGGGCTTTATAGACTTGTTGCAGCAGCGCGCTGTCGGGCTGGCTTTGCAGCCACTGGGCCACGCGCTCTTGACGCTGGGCGGAATTTTCAGCGGAAAAAATGCCGCCAGTTGCGGCGTCGAGTGGGTGAGGCTCGGCAGTCGGGGCGGCGGCAGGCGCCGTGGCCTGGGCAGGTTGCCCGGCGGGCGCCGGAGCGTTTTTGTTGCGCGAGAAGAAAGGGAACAGGGCCATGGCCTTTTCATCCAGTCAAGCAAACAAAGGGGCGCCGCAGGGGGGCATGGCCACTGGAAGTGGCGTGGCCCGCTGCACGGCGAGGGCTGGCGGCGGGGTTCAGCCAGTGCGCTCTGCCTCGGCCCAGGCTGTGGCAGGGGCGTTCATGCCGTTTGGCCCTCATGAGGCCCTGCCGTTGCAGCGCCTTCGCCTTCTTCGGTGGCGACTGGCGCGGCCTGGTCGGCGGCCTCGGGCATGGCGGGCAGGCCCAGCACCTGGCGCAGCGCGCGCGAGCGGCCGGCCACCTCCTGCTTGGCCTGGGCGCCGGCAAAGCGGCTGTACTTGCCCAGGATGGGCACCAACTGCCCATAGACGCGCGGCGCTGCGGCCATGCATTCGCGCTGCTCAAGGAAGTTGGCCTCTCCGGTGAAGTTGCCCACCAGGCCGCCGGCCTCGGTCACCAGCAGGCTGCCAGCGGCCACGTCCCAGATGTTCAGGCCGGCCTCGAAAAAGCCGTCGCTGAAGCCGGCGGCCACGTAAGCCAAGTCCAGCGCCGCAGCGCCGGGGCGGCGCAGGCCGGCGGTTTTTTGCGTCAGCTCGGTGAAGATCTGCAGGTACTGGGCCCAGTCGTCGCCCTTGCGGAACGGAAAGCCGGTGCAGATCAGGCAATCGTGCAGTTGCGTGCGCTTGCTCACGCGGATGCGGCGGTCGTTGAGGAAGGCGCCGCGCCCCAGCGTGGCGGTGAACAGGTCGTTGCGGCTGGGATCGTAGACCACGGCCTGCTCGATGCGCCCCTTGACGGCCAGCGCAATGCTGACGCAATAGACCGGAAAGCCGTGGATGAAATTGGTCGTGCCGTCCAGCGGGTCGATGATCCAGACGTGCTCGGCATGGGGGTTGCCGTGGCGCTGGCCGCTTTCTTCGGCCAGGATGCCGTGCTTGGGGTAGGCGCCCAGCAGGGTTTGCACGATGGCCTCTTCGGCCGCGGTGTCGACTTCGGTGACGAAGTCATTGATTTGCTTCTGGGAAACGCGCACGGCCTCCACATCCAGCGCAGCGCGGTTGATGACGCTGCCGGCCGCGCGCGCTGCCTTGATGGCAACGTTGAGCATGGGATGAAGGCTGGTGGAACTGGTGCTCATGGGGGCGATGGTGGGGCAAAAAGCATGCGAGCAGCCCAGCGGCCAAGGCTTGCCTGACTGCGTGCTGCGGCAATGGTGGCAGGTGGCGTGTGGGCCGGGGTGGCGAGCGCTGCAGCGCAACAAAATGCAGGCACACTCAACATCCATCGAGCGCGCCTGCCGGGGCGGGATTTTACCCGCGTGCCGGGCGCTCCAACCTTCATGACTTGATCCTGCCTCCCCCAGCCATGTTGCACACCCGTTTTGTTCTCATTCAGACCAGCCATGCAGGCAATGTGGGGGCGGTGGCGCGAGCCATGCGCACCATGGGTTTTGACGATTTGGTGCTGGTCGCGCCGCGTTGGCCGGATGTGCTGCAGCGCCCGGAGGCCATTGAGCGCGCCAGCGGCGCCACGGACGTGCTGGCCAAGGCGCGCACCGTGGCCACGCTGGAGGATGCTTTGCAGGGCATGCACCATGTGTGCGCGACGGCCATGGTGGCGCGGGATTTTGGCCCGCCCACCCGCAGCCCGCGCCAGCACATGGCCTGGCTGCAACAGCAACTGGGCCAGGGCTTGCACGGCCCGGCGCCGTATGGCGTGGCCTTTGTCTTTGGCAGTGAGCGTTACGGCATGCGCAATCAGGATGTGTACCGCTGCCATGTGGCCTTGCAAATCCCCACAGCGGCGGATTTTGGCTCGCTGAACTTGGCGGCGGCAGTGCAGCTCATCGCCTACGAGTGGCGGCTGCTGCTCAAGGGCTTGGGAGGCGACCTGGCGTTGGATGCGGCGCCCGCCAGCGACGCCGACCAGGCTGCGCCAGCAGGCGCGCGCCGCGCTGATGCCCAGGCCGTGCAGGCCATGCTGCAGCACTGGCAACAGGGCCTGCAGGCCATTGGCTATCTGGATCCGGCGGCGCCGAAAAAACTCATGCCACGGCTGCAGCAACTGTTCAACCGGGCCGATTTGCGCGAGCAGGAAATCCACATCCTGCGCGGCATTGCCAAGGCCATGCTGGAGGCGGCCGGCCAACCTCGGCGGCGCGAGTGAACAAGCGACAAGGGGTTGAGTCGGCCGTTATGGCGCGCGCACCTGCTCCTGCAGCCAGGCGGCAAAGGCGGCGGCGGTGTGGCTGGGGCTGAGTGTGTACAGCGCCGGCAACTCGTAGGGGTGCTGGTTTTGCAGCCAGTCGCACAGGGCGGCGTGGCCTGCGGGCGTGGTCTTGAACCACAGCCGCCACTCGGGCTGCTGTTCGATCTGCCCTTGCCATTGGTAGACGCTGTCGATGGCGTCGATGTGCACGCAGGCGGCCAGGCCCTGGGCCACGGCCTGCTGGGCCAGACGACGGGCATCGGCTTGCTGGGCCACGGTGGTCACGACAATCAGTAGTTCCATTGCTGGGAGCGTGTCGGGGAGGCGTCAGGCCCCAAGGCGCGGGGCAGGCAAGGCCAGATGAGACAAACCCGCGCCTGGCGAAAACCCTCGACAAGAGGGGCCAGCAGCGCGGGCTGCGAAGAAATAGGCGATGAGCGGTCTTGCCAAGGCAGGAGCCTCGCGCGTGCATTGCGACGGCGCCAATGGCTCTGTGGCCCTGTGGCAGGGCGCTGGCTTTATTTCTCGACGTTTTTGCCGATCAGGCCGGCCAGCTCGAACATGGTGATCTGATCCTTGCCAAACAGCGGGCGCAGCTTGGCGTCGGCATTGATGTTGCGCTTGTTCTTGGCGTCTTGCAGGTTGTTGGCCTTGATGTAGTCCCACAGCTTCTTGACGATTTCAGTGCGCGGCAGCGGGGTGTTGCCAATCACGGCGGCGAGTTGGGCATTGGGCTGGAGCGGCTTCATGAAAGCGGCATTGGGGGTGCGTTTCTTGGCTGTGGCCATGGAGAAAGTCCTCTGAAAATCTAGGTTGATGGTGAGCAAGAGCAATCAGTATGGCGCATTTGCCGCTGGCCGAAGCCGATTCGCGCGCCTTTCATCGTAAACATGTGTTGCAGTTGGGCGGTTTGGCGGCTCCCTGCAACAGTTGGCCGGGCGCATACAATGCACGGCTTTTTGAATATCGTTCTCATTTGCTTTGCGCCCGCCATGGCTGGGGCACGGCAATGGGCACAGTCATTTTTGAAGGGCGGAGCTGGCCATGTGGAAATCTGCGCAAGATCGTTTGGGCGGGGCCTTGGTATCTGGGGCGTTGGCGCTGTTGATGGGCTTGGCGCTGGCCGCCGGGCCAGCGGCGGCGGCCGAGGGGACGGCAGCGAGCATGGAGTTCGCCCATGCCCAGGGCAGCGTGCGCCTGAGCAAGCCGCCGGCGCGGGTGGTGGTATTCGATCTGGCCACGCTGGACATGCTGCAGGCCCTAGGCGTCGAGGCGGCGGTGGTGGGCGTGCCGGCCTTCAAGATGCCGCAGTTTCTGAGCGCCTTCGAAGGCGATGCGCGCGCCAAGGTCGGCAGCCTGTTCGAGCCCAATTACGAAGCCATTCGCGCGCTGCAGCCCGATGCGATTTTCGTGGGCCGCCGGGCGCAGGCGCGCTATGCGCAGCTGTCGCAGCTGGCCCCGACGCTGGACATGGCCATTGACGAGGCCGACGCTGTGCAAAGCATCTTCGCCAACCTGCGCAAGCTGGGCCAGTTGTTCGGGCGCGAGCAGCGCGCCGAGGAGCTGATTGCCCAGGCCGAGCAGGAAATTGCCGCGCTGCGCGAACGGGCGCCATCGGCAGGCAAGGCCATGCTGCTGCTGGTCAGCGGCGGGCGCATCAACAGCTATGGGCCCGATTCGCGCATGGGCATGCTGTTCACGGCCTTTGGGATGCAGCCAGCCCAGGCCCGTGGCGGGCAGGAGCGCCACGGCCAGTCGATTTCCTTCGAGTACATCTTGCAGACCAACCCGGATTGGCTGCTGGTGCTCGACCGCGATGCCGCCATCGGCCGTGAAGGGGCGGCGGCGCAGCGCCTGCTGGACAACGCCTTGATCAAGGCCACCACTGCGGGCAAGAAGGGCCAGATCGCCTATCTGGATGCCATGAATTGGTACGTGCTCGATGGCGCGGGCATCACCGCGCTGCGCCAGAACGTGCGCCAATTGCAGCAGGTGCTGGGCGCGGCCCGCAATCGGGCGGCGCAGTGAGGCCGCAGCCACAAGAGCAGGCCGCCGCAGGCCAGCGCCCTGCGGGCATGCGCGCCGCAGCCGCCTATGCGCTGGGCTTGCTGCTGCTGGCGGCATTGGCGCTGTGTAGCACGCTGGTGGGCGCCATCACCATCGGCTGGCGGGATTTGCTGGCCCCCATGCCGGGCGATACGGTCTCGCAGGTGCTGTTCATCAGCCGCATTCCGCGCACCTTGGCGCTGATGCTGGCCGGCTCCAGCATGGCCGTGGCCGGCATGATCATGCAAATGGTGGCGCGCAACCGCTTCGTGGAGCCGGCCACCGTGGGCACGGTGGGCGCGGCCAGCCTGGGCATGCTGGTGGTGGCGCTGTGCTGGCCGGGCATGGCCCTGCTGGGCAAGATGCTGGTGGCGGCGCTGTTCGCGCTGGCGGCCACGGGGCTGTTCTTGCTGCTGTTGCAGCGCCTGCCGCTGCGCAGCACCTTGCTGGTGCCGCTGGTGGGGCTGGTGTTTGCCGGCGTGATCGAGGCCGTAACCTCGTTTTTGGCCTACCGCTTTGACATGCTGCAGGCCATTCGCGCCTGGACGGTGGGCGATTTTTCAGCCGTGCTGCAAGGGCGCTATGAGCTGCTGTGGCTGGCGCTGGCGCTGACGCTGGGGGCCTTTGCCGCGGCAGACCGTTTCACCGTCATCGGCATGGGCGAGCCCGTGGCCATCAGCCTGGGCGTGCCTTATGGGCGCTGGATGTTCATCGGTCTGACGATTGTGGCCATGGTCACGGCCGCAGTGGTCGTGACGGTGGGCGTCATCCCTTTTTTGGGCCTGCTGGTGCCCAACCTGGTCAGCCTGTGGCTGGGCGATCGCATGCGGCGCTCGGTTTTCTGGGTGGCGCTGTGCGGCGCGGGCCTGATGCTGGCCTGCGACATCCTTGGGCGTTTGCTGATCCGGCCTTACGAGATTCCCATCGGCACCATCATGGGGGTGCTGGGCAGCGCCGTGTTCCTGCTGCTGCTGTGGCGTAAACGGGCCGAACTGGGGTGAGCCGCAAGATGCTGCAGCAATCATCGACCATGGCACAAGACAAAGCATTGCCACCCAAGGCCGGCCGCCAGCTGGCGCTGCCCCCGGCCCAGCGGCTGCTGGGTCTGCTGCTGCTGGCCCTGGCCTGCGCTGGCGTGTTTCTGACGTATGGCGTGCAGACCGATTGGGCCTTCGCCTTGCAGCACCGGGGCGCCAGGCTGGCAGCCATGGTGATGGTGGCCTATGCCGTGGGGGTGTCCACCGTGCTGTTTCACAGCATCACGCACAACCGCATCCTCACGCCGGCCATCATGGGCTTTGACGCGCTGTACCTGCTGCTGCAAACGGCGCTGGCCTACGCCTTTGGCATGCAGGCGGTCTCGGCCTTCAATCCCACGCTGAAATTTGCGGCGGAGACGCTGCTGATGGTGCTGATGGCCTGGCTGTTGTTTCGCAGCCTGTTCACTGGCGCGGTGCGCAGCCTGCACCTGATGCTGCTGGTGGGGGTGGTCATGGGGGTGCTGTTTCGCGCGCTAACGGGCCTGATGCTGCGGCTGATCGACCCCAACCAGTTCGGCAGCCTGCAAGACCGTTTTTTTGCCAGCTTCAATCTGATGGCCACGCACCTGCTGTGGAGCGCGGCCCTGGTGCTGCTGGGCGTGACGCTGTGGCTGTGGCGCATGCGGCGCAGCTTCGACGTGCTTGCGCTGGGGCGCGACATGGCCATCGGCCTGGGGGTGGATTACCAGCGGCAGGTGATGCAGATCCTGCTGTGCATTGCCATTTTGGTGTCCATCTCCACCGCGCTGGTGGGGCCAGTGACGTTTCTGGGCCTGCTGGCGGCCAATCTGGCGTACCAGCTCATGGGCGACATGCGCCACCGCTACAGCCTGCCGGCGGCGGTGCTGGTGGGCTGCATCGCGCTGCTGGGCGGGCAGCTGCTGCTGGAGCATGGCCTGGGCTTCAATGCCGCGCTGAGCACGGTGATTGAGCTGCTCGGCGGCGTGGTGTTTCTGGCGCTGCTGCTGCGCAGCAGGGGGCAATGAGGCAGGCAGGTGCGCCCGGGCCGGCAGGCCAGGGCAGGGAGTGCGCATGATCGAACTGGAGCAAGTGAGTAAACACTATGGCGCAGCGGCCGTGGTCGATGGCGTCAGCTTGAATATCGCGCGCGGCGGCGTGACGGCCATCATCGGCCCCAATGGCGCGGGCAAGTCCACGCTGCTGTCGCTGATCAGCCGGCTGACGCCGCTGAGCGCCGGGCGGGTGCGCATTGACGGCCTGGACGTGGCCCGCACGCCCAGCGAGGTGCTGGCGCGCAAGCTGGCCATCCTGCGCCAGGACAACCCGATGACGCTGCGCCTGACGGTGCGCGACCTGGTGGCGTTTGGCCGTTTCCCGCATTCCAAGGGGCGGCTGCGCCCGGAGGACGCGCGGCACATCGAGCAGGCGCTGGAGCATTTGCAGCTCACCGATCTGGCCGGGCGCTATCTGGACGAGCTCTCCGGCGGCCAGCGCCAGCGCGCCTTCGTGGCCATGGTGATGTGCCAGGACACGGACTACGTGCTGCTCGACGAGCCGCTGAACAACCTGGACATGCACCACGGCGTGGCCATGATGGGGCTGCTGCGCAGCCTGGCCGACGAACACGGCAAGACCGTGCTGATCGTGCTGCACGACATCAACTTCGCCTCCACCTACGCCGACCACATCATTGCCATGAAGCAGGGGCGCTTGGCCTGCCAGGGCAGCCCGGCCGAGCTCATCTGCCCGCAGGTGCTGCAGCCGCTCTACCAGATGCCCATTGAGGTGCACGAGCTGGCCGGGCAGCGCATTTGCGTGTACTACCGTGCCCGAGCAGCGCAGCCCGCCGCTGGCCAGCAGGCGGCTGGGCAGGCGCTATAATCGCCGGTTTTGCAAACAACATCCCCAAACACCAAGGACAGAGACCATGGCAACCAAACCCGCCAAGAAAAACCCCCGCCTGGCATCGGGCCGCAAGCGCGCCCGCCAGAATCTGAAGCTCAACGCAGCCAATACCTCGCTGCGTTCCAAATACCGCACCTTCGTCAAGAACGTTGAAAAGGCCGTGCTCGCTGGCGACAAGGAAAAGGCCACCGAGGCCTTTGCCAAGGCCCAGAGCGTGATCGACAGCGTGGCCGACAAGGGCATCTTCCACAAGAACAAGGCCGCCCGCGACAAGAGCCGCCTGAGCGCCAAGGTCAAGGCCTTGGTCAAGGCCGCAGCCTGAGGGCCTGTTGCTGAATCCGGCAGCTTTTTCCCCACCCCATCCACCCGCCCAGGCTGGGCGCTGAACCAGCCTGCCGTTTGCAACGGGTGCGCTGTTTGCAAAAGCAAAAACCGTTTGAAGCTCTGGGGCTTCAAACGGTTTTTTGTTGCCTGCGGCCTTGGGATGCCCGGCGCGCATTGCAGCGCCGTGTCAGCGCGGCGTGGCGGTTGTGGCGGCCACGGGCAGGCGGCTGCTCAGCACCAGGGCCGCGAGCTGGCGCGCCACAGGCAGCGGCTCATCGTGCAGCAGGGCGCAGACGATTTCCGCGCACAGCGTGGCCAGCGTCAGGCCGCGCGCGCCCAGCCCCGTGGCCAGCAGCACATTGGCCGCCTGCGGGCCGATGGGGCCGTAGCAGGGCGTGCGATCGGGCGTGGTGCAGCGCACGGCGCCCCAGTGCTGCGGCCCCTGGGCGCTGTGCTGGAACAGATGCTGCGCCAGGGCCGGGCCGGCTGCCGGCATGAGCAGCGACAGGCGTTGGCGGTTCTGTTGCCAGGCGGCGGCCACGGCCTCGGCGCTGGGCGCTGCCAGTGGCGCTTCGCGCTCGAACGTGGCGCCGCTGACCCACAGCCGCAGCGGCTGCGCCGCACCGATTGCGTGGCCGTGTTGGATGGCTCGCTGCCCTGGGGGGCTGAAATCAGAGGGCAGCGGGATATGAACAAAGCTGCCCTTGCCATTGACTGGCATGGCAGGCCAGGCGGGCCCAGCCGGATCGGGCGCCGCGATGCCCCAGGCGATCTGGCCGCGCACGGGGTTCAGCGGCAGCCGGGCATCGGCCCAGGGCTGGGCCAGGGCCTGGCTGTCAAAAGCGGCGGCGATGACCAAGCAATCGGCCTCTAGCGCCTGGTCGCTGCCTGCCGCATCGGCCTGAACCAGCACCTGCCAGCGTTGCGGCGCCGGCGCGCTGGATGGTTGCTCGGTGTTTGAGGGCGTGACTGGCGCGATGCCTTGCACCCGGCAGCGCGTGCGCAGCGTGATCTGCGGGTGTTGCAGCAGGCGCTGCACCAGTGCGGCGGGGCGAAGCCAGCCGGCTTCGGCATGCCAGACGGCGGGGTGCTGGCCCTGCTGCGGTGGCTGCGCCGTATTGGGCTCGGCCCGATCCAGGCCTGCGGCCAGGCGTTGGCTGGGCTGTGCCGGGCGCGAGGCCTGGCTGGCCATCTGCGGCGCTGCTGGCTGGTCTGCCGGGGGCTGCTCTGGTGCGCTGGGTGCGGTGGGTGCGCCGTGTGCAGGCAGGCCCAGGCGTTTGCCGATGCGGTGCTCCAGCACGCCGCTGTCTTGCCAGTCCAGCCCGTGGCGCAGCAGGCGCGCGGCCAGGCGCCGGGTGCTGCGCAGGCCGGCGCGGCTGAGCCGCGATAGCGGCGCGTCGTCGGGCGAGATGTGCGGCGCAAAAAGGCCCACAGGCAGGCCCGAAGCGCCTTG
>JAUMYI010000074.1 GCA_030528705.1 Comamonadaceae bacterium
GAGGAGAGTTTTTCAGGTGCGTTCATGGGGCCTCGCAATCAGGGGGAAAGTCGCTTCTTCACCCCGGAGGCCCGGCCCGCTGCCGCCGCGAGGCCGAAGGCCTCTGGGGGCGTGGGCCGCATTGGCGGCTGCCAGCTCATCCTTACGCCGGTACTAACCGGATCAAGTTGACGGGTTTGGCGCTGGGCCATCTCAGCGCGCCCTTGGAGCCGGTGTTCAGAGCCGACTCCCAAGGCGCGCACCCCGGAGTGCGGCGCGCATCATACCGCCCGCGTTGCCGCCCAAGTCTCCGGTCAATCCCGCAGCCGGCTGCTCTAGTTGGGGGGGGGCGGCGCGAGGCTGTGGATGAAGGCCCTATACCTGAGCCCCGGCCTGGCGCAGTTGCTGCGCCACCTGCTGGCCCAGCGCCTGGGCCTGGGCCAGCGTGGCAACGGCTGCGCTGGCCTGCACCTGCACCAGGGGGCGCTGGCCTTGTGGGTCGCCCCAGGCGGCGCGCAGCCACAGCGTGCCTGGCGCATCACTGGCCCAGAGGGCATGGGCGGCCAGCGGCACCGAGCAGCTGCCGCCCAGCGCGCGGCTGACGGCGCGCTCGGCGGCAGTGGCCAGCCAGGTGGGCTGGTGCGACAAGGCCTGCAAGGCGGCCTGCAGTTGCCGGGCCTGGGGCGTGTGTGGCTGGGCGGCCAGCACTTCGATGCCCAGCGCGCCCTGGCCTGCGGCGGGCAGCATTTGCTCGGGCGTGAACTGCATGCGGATGCGCCCGGCCAGTTGCAGGCGCTCCAGCCCGGCGGCGGCCAGCACGATGGCGCTGAACTGGCCTTCGTCGAGTTTGCGCAGGCGCGTGTCCAGATTGCCGCGCAGCGGCTCAATGCGCAGATCCGGGCGCAGGTGCTGCAGCAGCACCTGGCGGCGCAGGCTGGAGGTGCCGACCACGGCGCCCTCGGGCAAATCTTCCAGCCGCGCGTAGTGGTTGGAGACGAAGGCGTCGTGCGGATTGCCGCGCTCGGGCACGCAGGCCAGCGCGAAGCCCTCGGGCAGCTCCATGGGCACGTCCTTGAGCGAGTGCACGGCCAGGTGCGCGCGGCCATCGGCCAGCGCGGCTTCCAGCTCTTTGACGAACAGGCCTTTGCCGCCGACCTTGCTCAGGCTGCGGTCGAGGATTTGGTCGCCACGGGTGCTCATGCCCAGCAGCGTGGCCTGCAGCCCCTGGGCCTGCAGGCGTTGCTGGATGTGCTGGGCTTGCCAGAGTGCCAGACGGCTTTCGCGCGTGGCGATGACGCAGGCGGCGGGGGGGCAGGTGGAGGCGTTCATGGGGGATTGGGTGGATGGCCGTCGCAGGGCCGGATGTCTTTGGCAGGGTCTGCGCGAGCCCGGGCGGCAAAGTGTGCATTGTGATTCGTGCCGGGCTTGCCTTGCGCCGCAGTGGCGCGCAGGGCGCGGGCGGCGGCTATGGTAGCGCGCCCCAGGCGCTCAAAACACCGGCTGCTGCTGCGCGCGCTCGCGCTGCGCGGCCAGGCTGGCCAGTTGGCCCCAAGTTTGCAGCCCTTGGGCCTGGGCATGGGCCAGGGCGATGAGGGCCAGCTCGGCCGTGGCCATGGCGTCGGCCACGGCGTCGTGGCGGGCGCTGTGCGCCAGGCCCAGGGCCTGCAGCCAGGCGTCCAGGTCGTGGTCGGCGCTGGGGCGGGCGGGCTTGGCGGCTGGGGCGTCATCAGGCTGCGCCGCAGCCGGGCAGGGGCCTAGCAGGGCCGGCAGCAGCTGCGCCAGATCGCACACGCTGGGCAAGGGCAGCAGCAGCTTGCCGGTGCGGCTGCTGGGCGCGTACTCGCCCAGCCATTGCTGCGCGGCGCGGTGCAGCATGGCCTGGTCGAACCAGGCGTGCCAGGCCAGCCACAGCGCGTCCTGGCCCCATTCGAGCAGCTCCAGCAGGGCCAGGCGCGGATCCTGGCCCTGGCTCAGCTCGCCCTGGGTCAGGCCGTGAAACAGCTGGCCCAGCGGGCTGATGGGCACGGGCACCTTGAGCACGCGCGCAAAGCTGTGGCCCAGGGCGATGCCGGGCTGGGCGCCGCAGGCCTGGATGCGCACCGCGCCGATGGACAGCACGCTGTCGCGCTGGCGGTCCAGCCCGGTGGTTTCCAGGTCGAACACCACCAGCGCCTGCGTGGCCAGCGGCTGCGCGCCGGGCTGGGCAAAGGGCTTGATCTGCGCCAGGCGCTGCTGCAGCGCCTGGCGCTGGGGCGATGGCAGGGGCGGCAGCGGCGCGGTCTGGGCTTGGCGGGCCTGGCGCGCGCCCAGCCATTGGCGCAGGGTTTGCCACATGGACAGGCTCATAGGCGGTAGTTCAGGCGCAGCGCGTCTTGCAGGCGGGCGGCCTCGGCCAGCGCGGCGCGCAGCACGCGCAGCTCCAGCGTATGGCATTGCTGCAGCGCGATCAGGTTGTCCAGCGGCTGGCCGTGCTGCTGCTGGCGCTGGTGGTGGCGCAGGCGCAGTTGCTGCAGGAAGTTGAAGGCGTCTTCATAGGTTTGGACGCGCTCGGGGCGCAGATGGCCGCGCTCGCCCAGCCAGCGCAGCCGCTGCACGGTGGAGGCGGCGCTGCAGCCCTGGGCCAGCGCCAGAATGCGCACGGCATCGACGCAGATGGCCAGGGCCTGTTTCTTGATGTCCAGCGTGGCGCCGCCCTGGGCCGCGCCCAGGGCCTGGATCAGGCGGTGCTTGAGGCCCTGCGCGCCGCCGATGGCCGGCGGCGTGCGCTGCAGCGCGAAGCTGGCCATGAGGCGCTGGAAGGCGCTTTCCTGCTGGAGGCGCTGCAGGCTGTAGGCGCGCAGTTGCTGCACGGCCTGCTCCAGCGGCGCATGGGCGCTGGGCGTGGCCCAGGCCAGGCGCATGTCGAAGAAGATGGTGGCGTTGAGCACGTCCTGCGGCTGGGCCTGCTGCAGCATGCGGTCGAAGAAGTCGCGCCATTGAAAGTCGGCCAGGCACAGCGCCGGGTTGCTGGCCATGATGTTGCCCGGGCAGCGGTGCAGGCCGCAGGCGTGCAGCGCCTCGTTGATGGCCTTGGCCAGCGGCAGCAGCCGGGCCTGGGCCTGTTGCGCCTGGGCCGGGCCGTCTGCCAGGAACAGCAGGCCGTTGTCCTGGTCGCTCAGCAGGGTTTGCTCGCCGCGCGCCTCGCTGCCAAAGGCCAGCCAGGCAAAGGGCAGGCCAGGCTCGCCGTGCTCGGCCAGCATCAGCTCGATGACGCGCTCGACGCTGTGGTCGTTGAGCTGGGTGACGATGCGCAGCACCTGCTCGGCGCTGGCGCCGTGCGCCAGCATGTTGGCCACCAGGCGGCCGATGTCGGCGCGCAGCGTGGCCAGCTCGGGCACCGAGGCGGCGCTGCGGATGGCGCGCGCCAGGTGCACCAGGTCGACGCGCTGCAGCGCGAACAAGTCGCGCTCGGAGATCACGCCGCGCAGCGCGCCGTCCTCGACCAGGCACAGGTGGCCAAAGTGGTGGCGCGCCATCAGCATGGTGGCGTCAAAGGCGCTGTCGTCCGGGTGCAGGGCCTTGGGCGTGGCGGTCATGACCTGGCCGATGGGGGCGTCCAGGTCGGCGTGCGGGGCGATGACCAGGGCGCGCAGGTCGCGCAGCGTGAAGATGCCCTGCAGGCGCAAATCGGCATCGGTGATGGCAATGCTGCTGGTGCGCTGGCTGTGCATCAGGCCGACGGCCTCGCGCACGCTGGTGTCCGGGCCGCAGCACAGCGGCGCTCGCGTAATCAGGCTGCGCAGCGGGGTGTTGAGCGCATCGGCCTCGTGCAGGGTTTGCAGCGCGCCCAGCTGCATGTGCTGGCCCACGCGCGCCAGCAGCCCACTGACGCCGCGCAGCGCGAATTGCCGAAACACGGGCGAGAGCTCCAGCAATTGCACGAACTGCGCCACCGGCAACTGCAGGCAAAAGCTGTCCTCGGCGGCGCTGTAGCGGCGGCGCGTGGGGCGCTCGCCCAGGATGGCGGCGAACGGAAAGGCGTCGCCGGGCAGCAGTTGCACCGGGGTGTCGGGCTCTTGCTGCTGCGCTGGCGCGGCGGGCTCGGCGGGCTGGGCCAGCTCGGCGCGCTGGCCCACCACGTGGCCCTGGCGCACGATGTACCAGTGCGCCACATGCGGCGCCTCGGGGCCCAGGATTTGCTGGCCCGCAGCGAAAAAGACCAGCGCGCTGTGCTGCAGCAGAAACAGCACGTGGGCCTGCTCCATGGCGTCGAAGGGCGCGTGCTGCTGCAGGAACGCCGCCAGCGCCTGCACGTTCTGCGCCACGGCGCGCTGGCCGGCGGCCGTGTCCGTGGCGGGGGAAGACTCTGTCATGTCAAATTCCTCTGCGTGGGCCTGCTGCCAGCGGGCCGGGCGGCGCGTGCGCCGGGCAGTGCTGGCGTGCACTGTCGGGCTGCTGGGCACGCTTGTCGATAGAGACGAACCCGCAGGCAAGGGCTTTGAGCCGCGCGGCATTTTTGGGGCGGTTTTTTCGCTATATAATCTCGCGCTTATTCCCCGATAGCTCAGTCGGTAGAGCGACGGACTGTTAATCCGCAGGTCCCTGGTTCGAGCCCAGGTCGGGGAGCCAAATCACAGGCAACAGGCCAACAAAATCAGCAGGCCATGCCCGCAGGCACACAACAAGGCGCGATGCAAATCGCGCCTTTTCTTTTGCCTGTTGGTCTTGAGCCTTCCCCCGCCGTGGCAGGCGGGCGCGCTACCAGCCCAGCGCCTGGGCCTGTAGCCACTGGCCAAAGCCGATGCGCGTGGCCGGCCATTGCGCGGCCTGGGGCAGGGGGATGGGCGCCTGGGGCGTGCAGGGCACGCCGGCGCGCTGCAGATAGGCCCAGGCATTGAACAGCCCGGCATGGGTGATCCACAGCTGCGCCGCGGGCGCAGGCGCCTGGGCCCGGCGCAGGCGCAGCGCCTGGGCGCGCGCCAGCACATCGGCCACGCATTCTCTGCCGCCAAAGCGGTGCTGCGCGAAATCCTGCGTCCAGGCGTCGATGGCGGCGCGGGGGATGCTGCGCCAGGGCTGCAGCTCCCAGCAGCCGAAATCCATTTCATTGAGCAAGGGCTCGACCTGCCAGGCGGGCAGGTCGGGGCGCAGGGCGCACAGGGCCCGCGCCAGGGCCTGGCTGCGCTGGCGCTCGGAAGTGAGCAATTGGCAGCCGGTGGGCAGCAATGCCGCCAGTGCCTGGGCCGATTGCGCCAGGTGCGCTGGCTCCAGCGGCACCTCGCTGGCGCCGTAGCACAGCGGCTCGGGCAGTTGCACGCGGGGGTGGCGGGCCAGCCACAGCGGCGCGGCCGGGCCGGGTGCGCTGGCGCTCATGCGCTGGCGGCGCTGGCCGCCAGGGCTGCGCCGTGGGGGGCCAGGGCCATGAGCAGCGCCAGGTAAAAGCCCAGCTCGCCCACTTGCTGGGCGGCGCCCAGGCCATCGCCGGTGAAGCCGCCCAGGCGCACGCGCAAGCGCCAGCCGACCAGGCCGCCGCCGAGCAAGGCGCCCAGCCCGGCCCAGAGCCAGGCGCTGGCTGGCGCGGCCACAGGCGCGCTGCGCAGCAGCGCGCCCACGGCCAGGGCGCTCACCGCCAGCCAGAGCAGCGCCGTGCGCAGCGCGCCGGCCTGCAAGCCTGTGGCGATGGGCTTGGATTTGGATTGCGCGCTGTCGCCCACGTGCGGCAGCCAGGCCGTGAGCAGCAGCGGCATCAGTCGCGAGCAAACGTGTGCGGCGGGCAGGGCGCTGGCGGCCAGCAGCGCCGGGCCCAGTTGCAGCAGCGCAGCCAGCAGCGCGGTTTTCAGCAGCAGGGCCACGATCAGCGTGACGGCGGCAAAGGAGCCGATGCGCGAGTCCTTCATGATGAGCAGGATGCGTTCACGCTCGCTGCCGCCGCCCAGGCCATCGGCCAGGTCGGCCAGGCCGTCTTCATGGAAGGCCCCGGTCAGCCACAGGCTGGCCACGGTGGAGAGCAGGGCGGCCACCCAGGCCAGCGCCGGGGCCTGTTGCAGGCTGGGCAGCAGCGCCAGCGCCAGCAGCATGCTGGCTGCGGCCAGCAGGCCGATGAGCAGGCCGATGCCGGGCAGGTGGCCCAGCGCATGGCGCAGCATCTGAGGGTGATAGCCGACCCAGCGCGCCAGCGCGCCCGTGACCGGGATGCGGGTGAAATACTGCAGCGCCAGCAGAAAGTGGCGCAGCCCTTGCAGCAGGGGCTGCCGGACTTGGTCGCTGGGCTGCGCGCTGGGTTGGTGTGGCATGTGGCGCTGGCGCGGCTCAGCCTGGCAACTGGCCCGAGACCTGCGCTGAATCGAAGCTGGCCATGTCACGCAGGATGCGGCAGGCCGACTCCAGCAGCGGCCAGGCCAGCGCCGCGCCCGAGGCTTCGCCCAGGCGCATGTCCAGTTGCAGCAGCGGGGTGGCGCCCAGCTCTTGCAGCATCAGGCGGTGGCCTTGCTCGTGCGAGCGGTGCGAGAACACGCAACGCTGCAGCACGTGCGGCGCCAGCCGCGCTGCCACCAGCACGGCGGCGCTGGTGACGAAGCCGTCCACCACGATCAGGCGCTGCTGCTGCGCGGCCTGCAGCACGGCGCCGACCATGCCGGCAATCTCCAGCCCGCCCAGGGCGCTGAGCGCCTGCAAGGGGCTTTGGGCATCGGTGTGGCGCTGCAGCGTGCGTTGCAGCACGCTGAGCTTGTGCGCCATGGCCGCGCCGTGCATGCCGCTGCCGGCGCCAGCGCAGGCCTCGATGGGCTGGCCGCTCAGCCGTGCCAGCAGCAGGGCCGCAGCCGAGGTGTTGCCAATGCCCATCTCGCCCAGCAGGATGGCATTGCCGGGCACGGCCTGCACGGCGCGCTGCCCGGCGGCGATGGCGGCCTGGCACTGCTCGGGGCTCATGGCCGGCTGCTCGCTGGCATCGGCCGTGCCGGGGGCCACTTTGTAATCGAGCAGATCCGGGTGCGAGGGCAGGGGGCGGGCCACGCCGCAGTCCACCAGCTTCAGCGCGATGCCGTGCTGGCGCGTGAGCACGCTGATGGCCGCGCCGCCGCTGAGCATATTGGCCACCATCTGCCAGGTGACCTCCTGCGGGAAGGCCGAGACGCCTTGCTGCGCCAGGCCGTGATCGCCAGCGAAGATCAGCGCATGGGGTTGGCGCAGCACGGGCGTGGTGCTGCCTTGCAGCATGCCAATTTGGTGGGCCAGGGCCTCCAGCCGGCCCAGCGAGCCCAGGGGCTTGGTTTTGTTGTCCAGCACCGTTTGTAGCTGGCTGGCCAGTTGCGCATCGTGCAAATCGGTAATGGCTGCCGCGCAGGCGGCCAAATCGAAGGAGGCGGAAGAATGCATGGTGTTTGAATGGATGGGCCAGGCCCGTGAAATGGCCTGGCATGGTCAAGGTGCGCTATCCTAATTGCAAAATTTCGTTTCACCGCGCTCATGCCGCGCCAGGCCCAGCCCCCAGCCTCAGCCCCAGCCTTCTGCATGCGCCAGACGCTCAAACACCCCGTACACAGCGAGCTGCTGATCAAGAAAAGCCGCTTCATCGGCTGCGTGCAGCCCGTGGCCGACCGCGCCCAGGCGCAAAGCATTGTGGCGCAGCTGTGGCAGCAGCACCCCGGCGCGCGCCACGTCTGCTGGGCGCTGATGGCCGGCGGGCAATCGGCGGCGGTGGACGATGGCGAGCCCAGCGGCACGGCCGGACGCCCCATGCTGGAGGTGCTGCGCCACCAGCAACTCGAAGGCGTGCTGGCCACCGTGGTGCGTTACTTTGGCGGCGTCAAGCTGGGCGCTGGCGGCCTGGTGCGCGCCTACACCGATGCCGTGGCGCAGGCCCTGCTGCAGGCCGAGCGCGTGCCGCTACAGGCCCTGACCACACTGGCCTTCAATGTGCACTACCCGCAGGAAGGCTTGCTGCGCCACCTGCTGGCCCAGCACGGCGTGCAGCAGTTGGAGGTGCTGCACGGCGAGCGCGTTGCCATCACCGCGCAGGTGCAGGAAAACCAGGCCCAGGCCTTGCGCCAGGCCATTGCCGATGCCACGCAAGGGGCGGTGCAGTGGCTGGATGCGCAGGGGGCTTGAGCAGGCTTTTCGAACAGGCTCTCACATCCGCGGATTGATCTTCAGATCGCCCGGCTGGATCCAGCCCCAGCGGCGCAGGATGCCGGCAAACAGCAGGGCCAGCGCAGCCGGCAGGATGAAGTGCAGCAAGGCGATGGACAGCCAGACTTGGCCGCTCTCGCCCATGGCGGCCAGGGTGCCGACCTGGCCGACAAAGCCGCTGGTGCCCATGCCCGAGCCGGTGGGCACGTTCTGCATGCCAAAGCCCAGCGTGGCCACGGGCCCGAGGATGGCGGCGCTGAGGATGGGCGGGATCCAGATGCGCGGGTTGCGCACGATGTTGGGCAGTTGCAGCATGCTGGTGCCCAGGCCCTGGCTGAGCAGGCCGGAGACGCCGTTTTCGCGGTAGCTCATGGCGGCAAAGCCGATCATTTGCGCGGCGCAGCCGGCCGTGGCAGCGCCGCCGGCCAGGCCGCCGAGGTTCAGCGAGATGGCCAGCGCGGCGCTGGAGGTGGGGCCGGTGAGGATCATGCCCATGACCACGGCCAGGATGATGCTCATCAGCAGCGGCTGCAGCGTCATGGCCCACTGGATGGTGTTGCCGGTGACCTCCAGCACGTTGCCGATGAAGGGCGCCAGGCCCTTTGCCGTCAGAAAACCCACGCTCAGCGCCGTGGCCGGGGTGACGATGATGTCGATGGGGGTGGTCTTGCTCACCAGTTTGCTGGCCTCGGTGGCGGCGGCCACGGCGACGAAGCAGCCCACCGGGCCGCCGAGCTTGGCCCCCAGCGCGCCGATGGCGGCGCTGGCGAAGATGACGATGGGCGGGCCTTGCAGGCCATAGGCCACGGCCACGCCAATGGCCGCGCCCATGCTTTGCTGGGCCATGGCGCCGGCCTCGATCAGCCAGGGCTGGCCCGTCCAGCCGCCCACGGTCTTGAGAATCAGCCCGATGATGAGTGAGCCGAACAGGCCCAAGGTCATGTAATTGAGCGCCTCGATGCCGTAGCGGCGCAGCGAGAACTCGATGTTGCGGGACTGGAGGAAGGACTTGAGCGACATGGGCGGGAGCTGCGCGCAGGGCAGTGGTTGGAAAATTTTGCGCGATTGTAATACTCAAATTGAGCATTAAAAGGGTGGGCATGAAAAAGGGCGCCGACTGGCGCCCTCCGTTTTGATTGCCACGTGGCCGGCCTTGCGGCACGGCCGCAAGCCCATCAGAAACGATGGCGGAGGCCGATGGTCAAGCCAGTGCGGCTCTTGGCGCCATTGACGGCGCCGCGGCTGTCGGTGAGCGAGGCGTGGTCGCTGCTGATCTTGATGTGGTCCAGCCCGATGTAGGCATCGGTGCGTTTGGAAAAGGCGTAGTCCAGCACGGTGGAGAGGAAGTGCGCCGTGCCGTCGGCCACCGCGCTGCGCCCGGATTGCTTGGCGTACCAATAGTGCGTGCCCCAGTTCAGCTGCGGCGTGATCTGGTAGCCGACGCCGGCGGTGATCATCTGGCGCTTGTTGGCCACGGTGAAGGCCGGGCCGCTGAAGCCGCCGTTGCTGGTGCCAGTCCACAGCGAGCTGAGCGTGGCGTAGTCAACATTGCACTGGATGTTGGCGCCACAGTTGGCCTGGCCGTCAAGGTTGTGCTTGTTCTGCGCGTAGGCCGCATTCAAGTACCAGGGACCACTGCGGTAGGAGCCACCCACGGCATAGGCCTTGATTTTCTTGCCGCTGCTGCCGAAGCTGCGCTCCATGTAGCCGGCGCCGATGGCCAGGCCGCCATCGGCATAGCGCACGTAGCCGCCGCGCGATTTGCCGCCGGTGGAGTAGCTGCCGGGCACGCCGGGCACGCTGGTGCGGCCCTCGCCGTCGAGCGTGGCCTGCAGGCTCACGCGCAGCTTGCCGAACTCGGCCAGGTATTTGAGCAGCTCATTGTTGCGCGCGCCCAGCGACATGCCGATCTCGGGCTTGAAGGCCTCCATGTAGGGCGAGTACGGGTAGGAGGCAAAAGTGCTGGTGTACAGATCGAACAGGGCGTTGTACTGGCGCCCGGCGGTCAGGCGGCCGAAGCTCTTGTGCTGCAGGCCGACCCAGGCCTGCTGGTAGCCGGCGCCGACGATGTTGCCGCTGGTGCTGTCGATGCGCTGCTCCAGATTGGCCAGCGCCTTGAAGCCATCGCCCAGCTGCTCGGTGACGTTGATGCCCAGGCGGCTTTGCGACATGCCGCCGCCGATCATCTTGGTCTGCGACTGCTTGTGATTGCCGGCAGGGCCTTCGTTGGTGGTGTAGCGCACGGCGGCGTCGATGACGCCGTAGAGCTGCACGCTCGATTGGGCCTGGGCCGGCAGCAGGCTGCCAAGGCCCAGCAGGCCGGCGGCCAGGGCGGTGATGCGCAGGGCGTGGCGTGGGCGGTGAGAGGTGTTCATGGGTGTCTCCTAGGGGGCAGGGGGCAGCCTGGCGCTGCGCAGGTCGCGCGCATGGACCGGCCGCCGCGATGGTGGTCGAAACATTTAGGGCAATGCTGAGCAAGTCTCTCGTGCACGGCGCATCCCTGTGTGGGGCGGTCTGCGGCGCAAGCAAAGCCTGGCAATCGCTCAAGCCATTGCTGCGGTTTGCGCCTTGCA
>JAUMYI010000075.1 GCA_030528705.1 Comamonadaceae bacterium
CATGGCCTGGGCCAGGCCGCTGCCGATGCTGCCCAGCAGGGCGATGCCGGCAATGGCCAGCACCAACTCTTGCGGAAAGGCCAGCAACAAGCCGGTGATGATGCCGGCAAAGCAGCCCACCAGCAAGTACAGCAGGCCACAGACCACGGCGCCACTGTAGCGCCGGGCCGGGTCTTCGTGCGCGCCCGGCCCCATGCAGATGGCGGCGGTGATGGAGGAGAGGTTGACCGAAAAGCAGCCAAAGGGCGAGAGCAGCAGCGTCACCAGGCCGGTGAGCGTGATCAGGCGCGAGACGGGCATGAAATACCCCGTGGCGCGCATGACGGCCACGCCCGGCAGGTTTTGCGAGGCCATGGTGACGATGAACAGCGGCAAGGCCATGCTCATGAAGGCGCTGAAGCTGAACTCCGGCCAGACGAAGATGGGCCGCGCCAGCTCCAGCGCGCCAATGGCCGACCACTGCATGCGCCCGGCCAGCGTGGCCTGGGCCATGCCCGCCAGCAAGGTGACGATGACGGCGTAGCGCGGCAGCCAGCGGCGCGCGGCCAGGTAGGCCAGCAGCATCAGCGTCAGCAGCATGGGCGCGGTGCGCGCGGCGCCAAAGCCGTCGAGCGCAAAACGCCCCAGCACGCCGGCCAGCAGGGCGTTGGCCAGGGCCAGCGGGATGTGGCCCATCACGCGCTCGAACCAGCCCGTGGCGCCCACCAGCACGATGAGCGCCGCGCTCATCATGAACGCGCCCACGCCCTGGGCCAGCGTGAATCCGCCCGAGGCCGCGGTGGTGGCGATGACCACCGCCCCCGGCACGGACCAGCCGGGCATGACCGGCTTTCTCAGCAGCAGCGAGGGCAGCAGCGCCACCACGGCGCAGCCCAGGCTGATGGCCCAAATCCACGAGGTGACGTGCCCAGGCGTGCCGCCCAGCGCCTGCGCGGCCTGGTAGATCACGGCGGTGGAGCTGGTGAAAGCCACCAGCACGGCGACAAAGCCAGCGGTGGCGGTCGAGGCGCTCAGGTCGTGCCAGAGTTGTCGCATGGCGGGCCAATCGGGGCGGGGCGAAAAACGGTGCGTCAGGCGCTGCCTGGCTGCGCCGGGTCGCGCTCTTGCTCCTGATGGGGTGCGGCGCGCGCGTCGAGGCGGGCGATCCAGGCAATCAGCAGCAGCACGGGCAGGCCCAGGCAGGCCGTCAGCGTGAAGAAATTGGCGTAGCCGTGGGCATCGACGAACTGGCCCGAGAAGCCGCCCAGCCATTTGGGCAGCAGCGTCATCATGGAGCTGAACAGCGCGTACTGGGTGGCCGAGTAGCGCACATTGGTCAGGCTCGATAGATAAGCGATGAAGGCCGAGGAAGCCAGGCCCGCGGCCAGGTTGTCGGCCGAGACCACCAGCACCAGGCCGATGAAGTGCGGGCCTTGCTGCTGGGCCAGCCAGGCAAACAGCAAATTGGTGGCCGAGGACAGCAGCGCCCCGAGCATCAGCACGCGCAGCACGCCGATGCGCATGGCGACCCAGCCGCCGGCGAAGGCGCCCAGCAGCGTCATGACCACGCCGTAGATTTTGGTGACGGCGGCGATCTGGTCCTTGGTGTATTGCATGTCCACGTAGAAGGTGCTGGCCATCACGCCCATGACGATGTCGCTGATGCGGTAGACGGAGATCAGCGCCAGGATCAGCAGCGCCTGGCGGCCGTAGCGGCCGATGAAATCGGCAAAGGGCGCCGCCACGGCCTGCGCCAGCCATTGGCGCACATCGCGCGTGGGCGCTGCCAGCGGGCGCTGCGGCTCCGGGGCCAGCAGCGTGGCCAGCACGCCCACCAGCATGGTGGCGGCCATGACGCTGTAGGAAAAGGCCCAGGCCGCCTGCTGGTAGCTTGGCTGGCCGGCGTTCTCGCCGCGCGCGGCCAGCCAGAGCGCGCCGGCGCCGGCCCAGATCAGGGCGACGCGGTAGCCGCCCTGGTACGTCGCCGCCATGGCGGCCTGGCGCTGGGCGTCGCCGGTTTCGATGCGGTAGGCGTCCAGCGCAATGTCCTGCGTGGCCGAGGCAAAGGCCACGGCCACGGCGCACAGCGTCAGCGCGCCCAGCTGCTGGCGCGGATCGAGCAGCGCCATGCCCAGCAGCGCCAGCATGATGCAGCACTGCGACAGCAGCAGCCAGCTGCGCCGCTGCCCCAGGCGGCGCGTCAGCCAGGGGATGGCCAGGTGATCGACCAGCGGCGACCAGGCCCATTTGAAGCCATAGGCCAGCGTCACCCAGCTGATGAAGCCGATGGTGCTGCGGTCGATGCCGGCCTCGCGCAGTCTGAAGCCCAGCGTGTTGAACACCAGCAGCATGGGCAGCCCGGCCGAGAAGCCCAGCAGCAGCATGCGCAGGCAGGCCGGTTCGAGATAGACCCGCGCCGCCTGCAGCCAGTGCGTGGCGGGCGCAGCCTTGGCGGGGGCAGCGTCGGGCGGCGGTGTGGGGTTGGGCATGCGGGGCGATCCGTCTGCGGGCGCGCGCGGGGCGCAGCGGCCTGTGCAGGGCAGGAGGAGGAGGCAGGGCAGGGGGGCGCCGGGGCTTTAGGTGCCGCCGACGAAGGGGTTGCTGGCGCGCTCGCGGGCAAAGCTGCTCTCGGGCCCGTGGCCGGGCACGAAACGCGTTGCATCGCCCAGCGGCCAGAGCTTGTGCACGATGCTGTCGATGAGCTGCTGGTGGTCGCCGCGCGGAAAATCCGTGCGCCCGATGCTGCCGGCAAACAGCACGTCGCCCACGAAGGCCAGGCGGCTGGCCGGGGCGTGGAAGATCACGTGCCCCGGGGTGTGGCCAGGGGTGTGGTAGACGTCGAGCACCTGCTGGCCGATTTGCACCTGGTCGCCATCGCCCAGCCAGCGCGCGGGCGTGAAGGTCTGCGCCGGCGCAAAGCCGTAGGCCTGGCTTTGCGCTGGCAGGCTGTCGATGAGGAATTGGTCTTGCGGGTGCGGGCCAATGATGGGCAGGCCCAGCGCCTGCGCCAGCTCGCCCGCGCCGCCGGCGTGGTCGATGTGGGCGTGGGTCAGCCAGATGGCCTTGGGCGTCAGGCCCAGTTGCTCGATGGCGGCGCGAATCTGCGGCAGATCGCCGCCTGGGTCGATGATGGCGGCCTCGCGGGTTTCATCGCACCACACGATGCTGCAATTTTGCGCAAAGGCGGTGACGGGGAGGGTGTGGTATTGGAGCATGGCGGGCATTCTACGTGGGCTGCTGCGCGCAGGCCGCGGCCCAGGCGCGCAGTTGCGTGGCCAGATCCGGCTGGGCCTGCAGGCGGCTGCAGGCGGCGCGCGCGCAGTCTTGCCAGTGCGTCCAGCTGGACTGTTGCGCGCCCTGGAGGGCGCTGCCAGGCGCGGGCAGCGGCGGCGCGTTGGCGCTGGCCATGCCATTGAGTTGCAGCAGGGCGGCGCGCCAATGCTCAGGCGGCTGCAGCCAGTCCATGAAGGCCTGCAGCTTGCCGTGGTGGGCATCGTCGTGCTGGGGGTAGATGTGCCACAGAAAAGGGCGCGCGGCCCACAGGGCGCGCACCAGCGAATCCTCGCCGCGCACGATGTTCAGGTCGCAGGCCCAGAGCAGCTCGTCGAATTGCGCCTGGGGCATGAAGGGCAGCCAGTGCACCGTCAGCGCGCCCTGTGTGCTGGTCGTACTGGCCGCAGCCTGCTGCGCGCCGGCCCAGCCCAGTTGCTGCCAGCACTGGCGCAGCCAGGTTTGCGAGCGCCCGGCCGCGGCCAGCAGCTGCACGGGCTGCGCGGCCTGGGCCCAGGCGCGCAGCCACTGCGGCAGGCAGGCGGGCTCGTAGGCGAACAGGCTGATCCAGCTGGCCTGGGTGGCGGCAGCCGGTTGCGCTGGCGCAAAGGCGCGGCGCCAGGCCGTGGGATCGAATTGCGCCTGGCGCTGCGCCAGAGTCGGCTCGCGCAGCAGGCCGCCGGTGCGCGGCGTCAACCCTGGGTAGAAGAAGGTCTTGCTCTGCCCTGCGGCCGGGCCAAACATCACTGGCGAGGGCAGCAGGTGCATGCGCTCCACATAGGGCTCGGCCGAGAGGTATTCGAGGTTCAGCCACAGCGGCCAGGGGCGCGGCCCAATGGCGCTGGCAGGGCTGGCATCGCCGCTGGCGCGCTGCGCCAGGGCGTGGAGGTAGGCGTCGGGGATTTCACAGCCAAAGGCCTCGACCAGCACCTGGCGCGCGGCCTGCCGGGCGGCTGGCGCTGGCGCCAGCGCCGCCAGTTGCCCAGCGGTCAGGCTTTCGGCCAGCGCCCAGGGCAGGATGCGCACGCCCTGGTGCTGCCAGGGCGGCGGCGCATCCCAGAGCGAGGCCGGCGCGCCGCTGAGCCAGCGCAGCGCGCTGTGCGCGTCGATCCACAGCCGCACGCCATCGCCGCGCCCGGCCAGGTCGCAGGCCAGGCGCCAGCAGACGCCGGCATCGCCGTAGTTGTCGATGACGCGGCAAAAAATGTCCCAGGCCAGGGGTGGCGGCGCTGTGTCGGTGGCGGGCATGGCGGTGCGTGGCGTGCGTCTCAGGCCGAGTGGCCCTGCGAGGCCGCTGCGGCGGGGGTGAAAACGAATTGCTTGTCCAGGTGGTATTTGCTGATGTAGCCCAGCACCAGCCCGATGACGCCGCCCAGGTAGCGCATGGCCGCGCTTTGGAAGAGCAGCCAGAAGCCGTATTCGAAGCCCCAGAAGATCAGCGTGGTGGCCAGCCCCATCAGCGTGTAGCGCGCAAAGGTCTTGCCGTCGTGCGCGGCGCTCTCGGGCTGGAAGCGGAAGATGTAGCGTTTGTCCAGCAGGTATTTGACGACCAGCCCGGTGCCCGTGCCCGCGGCGATGGACAGCAGAATCAGGCCCGGCAGCGGCTCGGCCATGTCCAGATGCTGCTGCAGCCAGTGGCCCAGGCGCACCACGGCCTCCTGCGTGCCGATGTTGACGGCAATGGCCAGGGCGCAAAACAGGCTGTAGAGCAGGGTCAGTCGCATCTCAAATGTCGAGCTTGTGAAACACCCAGCGCGGCAGGCTGCGGATGACCAGCATGATCAGCGCCCATTGCGCCGGGGCATAGACCACGGGGCGGCCGGCCTCGATGGCGCGCACGATGCGCTGGGCCACGGCCTGGGCGCTGGCCAGGCGCGCGCCGCCTTGCTTGAGGTGGGCCGTCATTGGCGTGTCGGTCGGGCCGGGCTTGGCCAGCGTCACGCGCACGGCCGTGCCGGCCAGGCGGTGCTGCAGGCCCTGGGCGTAGCACTCGAGCAGGCCCTTGGCCGCGCCATAGACGTAGTTGCTCTTGCGCCCGCGGTCCCCGGCCACGGAGCCGATGATGCACAGGCGGCCATGGTTGGCCTGCTGCATGGGGCCGGCAAAGGCCTCGGCCAGCAGCGCCGGCGACAGGCCGTTGATCTGTAGCGCCTGCTGCGCGGCGCGCAGCTCGCTCTGGCACTGGGCCTGATCGGGCAGCGCGCCGTGGGCGATGAGCACGATGTCCACGCGGCGCCGGGCCTGGGCGCTTTGCGCCAGGGCCGCGGCGGCGTCCGGGTCGTTGAAATCCAGCGTCTGCACCTGGGCGCTGACGGCCGCGCCGCGCGCGCGCAGGTCGGCTGCGACCTGCTCGGTGCGCTGCGCATCGCGGCCCACCAGCAGGAACTCGCAAGGGCCTTGCTCGGCCCAGAGGCGGCAGCAGTGCTGGGCGATGTGGGAGGTGGCGCCGATGACGACGATGTGTTGGCTGGTGCTCATGGTGTGGTGTGGGTGGGTGCCGGTGGATGCGGGCGGGCGCAGCCTGGGTCAGTCGCCCAGCAGGCGGCGCGACATGGCCGAGCTGATGCCCGGGTCGCGGTAGGGCAGGAACTGCGCCAACTGCGGGTAGCTGGCCTGAAAGAGCTCGGCGGGCATGCGCGCGTCCTTGGCCGGGTACAGGCGCCCGCCGGCGGCGCGCACGATGGCGTCCAGCGCCTCGAACAGCCGCAGCGTGGCCTGGCCCCGGTTGGGAAAATCCAGCGCCAGCGTGATGCCCGGCTGCACGAAGCTGAGCATGCCGGGCGCGGGGCGCTGGCCAAAGGTCTTGAGCACGGCCAGGAAGGAGCCCTGGCCGCTGCGAGCGATCTGCGCCAGCAGCGCGGCAATGGCATCGGCCCCGGCCGGCCCGGCCGCGCCCGGCGCGGGCGTGAACGGGATCACGCACTGGTATTGGTAAAAGCCCCGTGGCCCGTACATGCGGTTCCAGTGCGCCAGCCCATCGAGCGGGTAGAAGAATGGCCGGTAATGGCTGATGGCGCCGCCGGCCTGGCCCGCCGCGGCCTGCGCGCTGCGGCGCTGCAAGTGGTAGTAGGCCCAGTTGAAGGCGCGCAGGCTCAGCGGGTTGACCAGCGACAGCGGCGGCGTGACGGGCATGCTGCGCTGGCGCTGCCGGGGCGCGTGCGCGGGCGTGGCCTCGCTGGGCTGGCAGTGGTTGGCGCGCATGAAGATGCCGCGCCCCTGCGGGTGCAGGCAGTCGATCCAGGCCACGGTGTATTCCCAATCGGCCTCGGACTGCGCAGCCAGCGGATAGAAATCGGCCAGGCGCTCGAAGGCGATGCTTTGCGCCCTCAGCCAGGGGCCGGCCACGCGGCGCAGTTGCAGCGTGGCCTCGGTGATCAGCCCGGTCAGGCCCAGGCCGCCGATGGTGGCGCGCAGCCAGTCCTCGTGCTGGCCGGGGGCGCAGGCGATGCTGCGCCCGTCGCTGCGCAGCAGCTTCAGGGCGCGCACGTGCTCGCCAAAGCTGCCCATGGCGTGGTGGTTCTTGCCATGCACGTCGTTGGCGATGGCGCCGCCGACGGTGACGAACTGCGTGCCGGGGGTGACGGGCAGCATCCAGCCGCGCGGCGCCAGCAGGCGCTGGATCTCGCCCAGTTGCACCCCGGCCTGGCAGCGCAGCAGGCCTTGCTCGGCGTCGAACTGGAGCCACTGATCCAGCGCGCGGCCCAGCCACAGCGCCCCGCCGGGGTTGAGGCAGACATCGCCATAGCTGCGGCCCATGCCGTGCGGCAGCACGCTGGCGCCCTGCGCCGCCTGCGGCCAGGGCTGCTGCGGGGCCAGCGCGTCGGGCGCCAGCAGCTGGTGTCCAGCCGCCTGCAGCCGCCCCCAGGCGCTGACGGGCACGGTGGCCGGCGCGGCCTGGCGCTGGTTGGCCCTCATGCCCATGGCAGGCCCAGCATGCCCAGCGCCAGCGTGGCGGCAAAGGCCAGGCCGCACAGCAAGCTGGTGCGGTCTTTGATGGCGAAGAACACCGGGTCGTCGTGCATCTGGCCGCGGTGCGCCTGCAGCCACAGCCAGCTGATCCAATAGACCAGCACGGCAATGGCCAGGAAGATGGCCTCGGGCAGGCGGTACATCGTGCGCGCGGTGTTGCTGTCCAGGTACAGGGCCAGCAGCACGGCGGCGGCGTAGCCCGCGCCCACGCCCAGGGCCTGCACCAGCGGCGCATCCTGGGCCAGATAGCCGCGCCCGTGGGCGCTGGCCTGGCCGCTGCCACGCTGCGCCAGCATGTGCAGCTCGGTATAGCGTTTGAGAAAGGACAGCGAGAGGAACATGAAGCCCGAGACGCCAAACAGCCAGTGCGAGAGCACCAGGCCCACGGCCGCCGCGCCAGCGACGATGCGCAGCGTGTACAGGCCGGCCAGCGTCAGGCAATCGAGCAGCACCAGGCGCTTGAGGCTCAGCGAATACCAGCAGGTCAACGCAAAGTACAGCGCCAGCCAGCCCAGAAAGGCCGGGCCGACCAGCAGCCCCAGCCCCAGGCTGGCAGCCAGCAGCAGCGGCGCCAGCGCCACGCCCCAGGCCAGGGGGACGCGGCCGCTGGCGAAGGGCCGCTGGCATTTGCGCGGGTGCTGGCGATCGCTTTGCAGATCGAGCAGGTCGTTGCCGATGTACACCGCCGAGGCGCACAGGCTGAAGGACAAAAAGGCCAGCAGCAGCAGCGCCCAGGCCGCGCCGTTGCCGAACTGCTGCGCGGCCAGCAGCGGCACGAACAGCAGCAGGTTCTTGAGCCATTGGTGCGGGCGCAGCATGCGCAGCAGGCTGCGCGCATCGCGCGCGGGCGCGGGGAAGCTGCGCGCCACATTGCCCTGCTGCTGTGCGGCCTGCTGCACGGCAGGGGCCGCGTTGGCGACGATGGCCTGGCGCGCCTGCTGCCAGACGGGCAAGTCATCGCGCGAATTGCCCACGTAGTCAAAGCCCTGCGCGCCATAGCGCTGCACCAGGGCCTGGGCCTTGCGGGCGGCGGTGAGGTTGTGCTGGCCATCGCTGGCGATGACAGCGCTGAACAGGCCCAGATGTTCGGCCACGGCCTGGGCCACGCGCTGGTCGGCGCCGGTGCACAGCACCAGCGTGCGGCCCTGGGCCTGCTCGGCGCGCAGCCATTGCAGCAGCTCCTGGTGGTAGGGCAGGCTGGCGGCGTCCAGCCGGTTGCGCTCGGCCAAGGCCTGTTTGAGCTGCGCCTTGCCCTGCCGCAGCCAGGCGGGGATGCGCAGCGCCTGCCACAGATTGTTCTTGCACTGCGCCAGGGCCAGCTCCTGCAGCGAGTCGCTCAGGATCAGCGTGCCGTCCAGATCGACGACCAGCGGGGGGAGGGGGGAATGGGGCATGAATTCGATGGCGGCGATTCGATGGCGGCGCTCAGGATGGGGCGCCAGCGCCTAGGGCCTGCTGCAGCCAGTGCTGCACCAGTGGCGGCACCAGCTCGGTGGCGCGGCCGGGGCGGAACTGGTAGTGCGGCGGCACCTGCTGCACGTCCAGCGCGATGAGGATTTTCTCGGCGTGCGGCGGGGCCTGCTGCGCCAGCGCGGCGACGGGGAAGACCGACAGCGAGGTGCCCACGACCAGCACCTTGTCGGCGCTGGCCATGGCCTGTAGCGCCTCGTCCAGGCGCAGCACGGCCTCGCCGAACCAGACCACGTGCGGGCGCAGTTGGCTGCCGTCCGGGGCCAGCTCGCCCAGGGCGATGTCGGGCTTGCTCAGCGGCACGATCAACTGCTCGTCCAGGCTGCTCTGGCCTTTGGTGATCTCGCCGTGCACGTGGATGACGCGCGCTGAGCCGGCGCGCTCGTGCAGGTCGTCGATGTTTTGCGTGATGATCGTGACCTCATAGTGCTGCTGCAGCTGCGCCAGCGCCAGGTGCGCGGCATTGGGCTGGGCGGCGCGCACCTCGCGGCGGCGCAGGTTGTAGAACTCCAGCACCAGCGCCGGGTTGGCGGCATAGCCTTCGGGGGTGGCCACTTCGTCGATGCGGTATTCGTGCCAGTAGCCGTCGAAGTCGCGGAAGGTGCGCAGCCCGCTCTCGGCGCTGATGCCCGCGCCGCTGAAGACGACGATGTGCTGTTTCATGCATGCCTCCTGGGGTGCGCCAGCGCAGCCTGTGGCTGTGGCCTGCACACGGGCGGCGCGGCAGGCGTAAAAAAACCTCCTTGGAGTAGGAGGTCGTCGCAGTGGCTCTGGGCCCTGGCCCATGCTGCTGTTGGCAGCATTGGTAGGCGCGATTGGATTCGAACCAACGACCCCCACCATGTCAAGGTGGTGCTCTAACCAACTGAGCTACGCGCCTGTTTGCCCAAGCCGGCGATTATAGGGGTGTTTTGGGCCGTTGCTGGCAAAGTGCTGCAATTTTTTCTGTGCACCGCTGGCGCGCGCCTGGCGGGCGCTGGCCGGGCCGGGGATAATCGCGGCCTTGGCTGCGGCCTCCCCCCAAGGCTTGTCACCGCCCGGGCGCCGCGCCGCTGCCTGCCTGTATGGGATGCACCATGACCACCACATTCAGCCCCGAATTGCTGCTGCCGGCCGGCTCGCTGGCAAAGATGCGCGCCGC
Source organism: Comamonadaceae bacterium (assembly GCA_030528705.1). Classification (GTDB taxonomy): domain Bacteria; phylum Pseudomonadota; class Gammaproteobacteria; order Burkholderiales; family Burkholderiaceae_C; genus Lampropedia. The sequence continues at coordinate 9,830 of JAUMYI010000075.1, forward strand.
CTACGACTTTGGCGCCGATGCCGTGTACGCCGGCCAGCCGCGCTACAGCTTGCGCGCGCGCAACAACGAGTTCCGCCTGGAGCAGCTCCAGCAAGGCATCGAAGAAGCCCACGCGCGCGGCAAAAAATTCTTCGTCACCAGCAATTTGCTGGCGCACAACGACAAGGTGCGCACCTATTTGCGCGACATCGAGCCGGTCATCGCGCTCAAGCCCGACGCGCTCATCATGGCCGATCCGGGCCTGATCATGCTGGTGCACGAGAAGTGGCCGCACATCCCCATCCACCTCTCGGTGCAGGCCAACACCACCAATTCCACCTCGGTGAAGTTCTGGCAGAAGGTGGGCGTCTCGCGCATCATCCTCTCGCGCGAGCTGAGCCTCAAAGAGATCGAGCAAATCCGCCAGGATTGCCCGGACATGGAGATCGAAGTCTTCGTGCACGGCGCGCTGTGCATTGCCTACTCGGGCCGCTGCCTGCTCTCGGGCTACTTCAACCACCGCGACCCCAACCAGGGCACCTGCACCAATGCCTGCCGCTGGGATTACAAAACCCACGCCGCCGCCGTCGACCCGAACACGGGCGAGGCGCTGGCCATCGACCAATTGGGCCGGGACTTCAGCTTCCAGGGCCTGCAGGAAGAAGCGAACAAGGCTTTTTCCGCCTGCGGCGACGGCATTCGCCACCCCAAGGCCGATCAGGTCTATCTGATCGAGGAAG
>JAUMYI010000076.1 GCA_030528705.1 Comamonadaceae bacterium
ATCACGCCAGGCAAGCTCTGCACGAGCCTTTGCAGAGCTTGCCAGGGGCTGTGGGTAGAGCGTGTTATGCACTTTGCGCTCCCCCGCGAGAGCGCCCCGGCATGCGCATTGCGGCGTTGCCGTTGCCTTGCAGCCCGCCAGGCTGCGGCAGCAACGGCGCCTTGCACTGCACACGCCGGGGCGCTCTCGCGGGGGGCGCAAAGTGCATAACACGCTCTAGCTGTGCGCCCTGCAAACAAAGCTCACGGGCCAAGGCAGTGCCAGCGCCCGTTTATACCCCAGGCACACCGCTCAATCGCCCTGCGCGGGGCGAATGCGCACAAAGGTGGCAAAGCGCGGCAGGCCTTTGGCGGTCAGGCCGCGATAGCGGTAGGTGATGGTGCTGCCAATGGGCGGCGGCGCGCTGCGCTCGCGGTCGCTAAAGCCCGAGCCGATGCGAAAGCGGCCGTGCGCGTTCTCGCAACTGAGCGAACCCATCAGCCCTTGCAAGCGCCCACGGCCAGGGTGGTGCGCGACCACGACGCATTCGGCATCGTGCGCGCTCTTCATCTTCAACAGCAGCTCGCTGCGCCCGCGCGGGTAAGCGGCCTGGGGGTGGCGCAGCATCACGCCTTCACCGCCGCCGGCTTCGACCTCACGCAAGAAGGCCTGCGCCGCTGCGACATCGGCCACCGGGCGCTGCTGCACGATGCGGATGCGATTGTTCAGGCCAGCCCCGGCAGCGCCCTGCGCCAGATAATCGCGCAGCACTTGCAGGCGCTGCAGCAGGCCGCCAGCGGCATTGGGCACGTCGAACACCGCATAGTGCAGTGGCTGCCAGGCCTGCGGGTCGCTGCTGTGCGCGGCTGCTGCGGCCAGTTCAAAACGGCCCCGGCCGGCAAACAGCTCGCCATCGAGCGCAAACGGCGGAAAGCCCTGCGTAAACCACGCCGGCGCCGTAAAGGCCTTGCCCGAGCGCCCGATGAGCTGGCGCCCATCCCAGAAGGCGCGCACGCCATCGAGCTTCTCGCTCATCAACCAACCGGCCACGGCCTGGCCACGGTATTCCTCGGCCAGCATCATCTGCGCCGGCTGCACTGGCGGCGCGGCCTGTGGCGCGGGCTCGGCCCCGGCCGGAGGCGCCGCCGCGCCCAAGGCCATGGCCCAAGCCACAGCCAAGGCGCCCCAGCGGCGCCAGACTTGACAAGACTTGCTGTGCAGCACTTTGGCCCCCTTGTTGGGCTGGGAGCCTGCCCTCAAAATCGCCGCGCGCAGCGGTTTTGAGAACAGGCCCCGTGGAGGGATCCGCTCTGCCCGCGCGCCTGCGCCATCGCGCAGGCTGGGCACGAGGGCCGCCCACTATGCCACAGGCCTTGCCTGCCAGCGCAGCGCGTTCAGCGAAAGACTTCTTCCAGCAGCGTTTCGTATTCGTCGTCCACGTGGCCGTCGATCAGCTCCGACAGCGGCAGCACGTAGGCCGCCTCCTCCAGCAGGCGCTGGGAGGTCTTGGCGTAGTTGGGCAGGTCGAACTCGGGCACCATCACGCGGCAGCCAATGCCCTGCAGCTTGCGCACCAGTGGCGAGAAATCGGCCGCGCCTGTGAACAGCACCACGACGTCGAAGCGGTGGTGCAAGGCCAGGTCGTAGGTCTCCAGCGCCAGGCTGATGTCCACGCCCTTTTCCTCCGGCGGGCTGACCGCCTCGTTCATGGGCTGGTAGTGCGGGATCACGCCCGCCCACATCAGCACCTGATCCTGGAAGCGGTCCGTCTCCAGTTGCTTGAGCGGATCGCGGGTGGCCTGCACGGCCTTGAGCGAGAAGCGGCCACGGAAAAAATGCGCCTCGGCAATCTGGCACAGCCCGGTCAAACCGTCTTTCTCAATGGCGCTGATGTGATGGCGCAGGTAGTTGTGCAGCGCGCCAATGTTCAAATGGCTTTGGCGCTCGTGGGTGAAGCGGTAGTAGTTGCTGATGCGCCAGAAGAAGCTGCCGTCGTAAATCACGGCAATCTTCAGAAGACGGTGTCCATTGTTCATTGGTGAAGTAGTCAAATCAATCAAATGGGCAGCGCAAAGCATGCAGCGCAGCCGCCCGGCAAGCCCTTCAAAAAAAGAAGGGCGCGATTGTAGATAAAAGTGAACTGCGGCCACCTGGCCGGCGCGCCCGGCAGAGGTAACAGCCGGCAAAAGTCCCCACAACGCACCGGGGCTGCGCAGTGCGCGCTGCCCAATCACCAGGCAAGACATCGCAAAGCGCGAAATCAAATGGCGTTTTGTTCTGAAATAATCCATTAAATTCACAAAAAACGATGTCTCGCCCCTCTTCTTCCGTGCCATGACGCCCACAGCCCACGCCACGCGCCTGCTGCGCCCGCCCAGCCTGACGACGCTGCAATTGTTCGTGGCCGTGTGCGAAAGCGGCAGCATCGGCCATGCGGCGCAGCGCGCGTTCATCGCCGCCTCTGCGGTCAGCAAGCGCCTGTCCGATCTGGAGCGCGAAATCGGCATGCCGCTGCTGCAGCGCCACAGCCGCGGCGTGCGCCCTACCCCAGCCGGGCAAAGCCTGTTGCAGCACGCGCGCAGCATCCTCAACGAGATCGAGCGCCTGCACAGCGATTTGCAGGAATACGCCGCAGGCGTGCGCGGCCATGTGCAGGTGTTTGCCAACCTCTCGGCCATCGTGCAGTTCCTGCCTGAAGACCTGGGCCACTTCGCGCGCCAGCACCCGGCCATCAAGATCGACCTGCAGGAGCGCATGAGCCGCGACACCCTGGCCGCCGTGCAAGAAGGCGCCGTAGGCTTGGGCATTTGCCACACGCCCGGGCAGCCGCCCGCCGCGCTGCAGGCGCGCCCCTACCACCGCGATCGCCTGGTGCTGGTCATGCCGCGCGGCCATCCCCTGGCCAGCAGCGCCGCCAGCGCGCCTGGCCTGGCCTTTGCCCAGGCCCTGGAGGCCGATTTCGTTGGTCTGCACAGCGACAGCAGCATCGGCTTGCTGATGCGGCAGGCCGCAGCAGCAGCGGGCAAGACCTTGCGCCAGCGCATTCAAGTCACCGGGTTGGATGCCATGTGCCGCATGATCGACAACGGCCTGGGCATCGGCCTCATGCCCGATCGCGCCTTCGCGCTGATGCAAAGCTGGGGCGGGCTGTGCGCCATGCCTGTGCTCGACGCCTGGGCGCAGCGCCAGTCCTGGCTGATTGCACGCGATTTCGAGGCCCTGCCGCCAGCGGCCCGCCTGCTGGCCGAGCATTTGCAGCGCCGCGCTCAGGCCCCGCCGGCGAACGCTTGAGGAACCACCCTCGGCCTACAATGCGCGCCGGCTGCCATGCCGCCCAAAAAATCCTTCGCCTCCCCCCGATTGCCCCGCCCCATGAACAAGACCCTCTACGACAAAATTTTCGACGAGCACGTCGTCCACACCGAGGAGGACGGCACTGCCATCCTCTACATCGACCGCCACCTGGTGCACGAAGTGACCAGCCCGCAGGCCTTCGAGGGCCTGCGCGAGGCCGGCCGCAAGGTCTGGCGCGCCAGCTCCATCGTCGCCACCGCCGACCACAACACCCCCACCACCGGCTGGGAGCACGGCTACGGCGGCATCGAAGACCCGATCAGCAAGGAGCAGATCGTCACGCTCAACGCCAACATCAACGAGTTCGGCGCGGCGGCCTTCTTCCCCTTCATGTCCAAGGGCCAGGGCATCGTGCACGTCATGGGCCCGGAAAACGGCGCCACGCTGCCGGGCATGACCGTGGTCTGCGGCGATAGCCACACCTCCACGCACGGCGCCTTTGGCGCGCTGGCGCACGGCATCGGCACCAGCGAGGTCGAGCACGTCATGGCCACGCAAACGCTGCTGGCCAAAAAGGCCAAGAACATGCTCATCAAGGTCGAGGGCAAGGCCGCGCCCGGCGTCACCGCCAAGGACATCGTGCTGGCCATCATCGGCCAGATCGGCACCGCCGGCGGCACGGGCTACACCATCGAATTCGCCGGCTCGGCCATCCGCGACCTGTCCATGGAAGGGCGCATGACGGTGTGCAACATGGCCATCGAAGCAGGCGCCCGCGCCGGCCTGGTGGCCGTGGACGACAAGACCATCGACTACATCAAGGGCCGGCCGCTGGCGCCCACCGGGCTGGAGTGGGAGCAGGCCGTGCAGTACTGGAGAACGCTGCACTCCGACCCCGGCGCGGTGTTCGACAAGGTGGTCGAGCTCGATGCCGCGCAGATCGTGCCCCAGGTCACCTGGGGCACCTCGCCCGAGATGGTGCTGGGCATCGACGCCAGCGTGCCCGACCCTGACAAGGAAAAAGACCCGGTCAAGCGCAACGCCATGGAACGCGCGCTGAGCTACATGGCGCTGGAGCCAGGCAAGCCGCTGCACGACATCTTCGTGGACAAGGTGTTCATCGGCTCGTGCACCAACAGCCGCATCGAGGACATGCGCGAAGCGGCCGCCGTGGTCAAGAAGCTTGGCCAGAAAGTGGCGCGCAACATCAAGCTGGCCATGGTCGTGCCCGGCTCAGGCGTGGTCAAGGAGCAGGCCGAGCGCGAAGGGCTCGATCAGATCTTCAAGGCCGCCGGCTTCGAGTGGCGCGAGCCGGGCTGCTCCATGTGCCTGGCCATGAACGCCGACCGGCTCGAACCAGGCGAGCGCTGCGCCTCCACCAGCAACCGCAACTTCGAAGGCCGCCAAGGCGCCGGCGGGCGCACCCACTTGGTCAGCCCGGCCATGGCTGCTGCTGCCGCCATCCATGGCCACTTCGTCGACATCCGGCGCTTTGCCTGAACGCACATTGAGCGCGCACTGGTAGTTGCCTGGCCGGCGCGATTGGGCTACAAACTGCCCAGCCTTTTTCACAACCCTGCTGCCTTGCAGAAAATGCCCGAGCAGCCCCCCACAAGGAGATCATGATGAAAACCATCGCATCCAGCATCCTGGCCACCCTCGTCGCCGCCCTGGCCCTGGCCGGCTGCAACACCGTGCAAGGCGTCGGCCAGGACGTGCAGCAAGGCGGCCGCGCCATCGAACGCGCCGCCAAGTAAGCCCGGCGGCACGCTTGCCGCAACCCACGCTTGCCGCAGCCCTCCTCTTCTCTTTCAGAAAGAGGGCTGCGGCCAATCGCTTCTTGCCGGTACTGCGCCCATGGTCCACGTCACGCCCCAATTCCGCCTGGCCTATGCGATCAACCTGATCGCACTGATGCTCTCGGCCAGCACCACGCTGCTGGTGCTGTTCCTGAGCATCATGCAAGTACTTTATTTGGACATCAGCCGGCTCATGAGCCTGCTGATGACCCTGGTCTCGCTGCTGCTGGGCGCGCTCGTGCTGGCCCTGCCGCTGTACCGCCTGACCCTGCTGAGCGAGGGCCCGCACCTGCTCGACGCCTATCTGTTTCCTGGCCCCATCACCTGGCTGCGCCGTGCCGGCATGGCCTTGATTTACCTGATGGCCGTGCTGGCGCCGCTGCAGCTACTCTGGGCCTTGGTGGCCGTGGGTCTGGTGCCCATTCACAAAGCCAGCCCCAAAGTGTTGGATATGCTCAGCTCGCTGTTTTCGCTCAGGTCCTGGCAGTTCAGCGGCTCGCTGCTGGGCCTGGGGCTCTTCGAGCTCAGCCGCCTGCTGGGCTTCGAGCACAAATTCCGCCTCTGGCGCACGCAGCAGCGCGCGCCCAAGCCTTCGTCCGACTGACATGCAAAAGTTCACCACCCACCAAGGCCTGGTGGCGCCGCTCGACCGTGAAAACGTTGACACCGACGCCATCATCCCCAAGCAGTTCCTCAAATCCATCAAGCGCACCGGCTTCGGGCCCAACCTGTTTGACGAATGGCGCTACCTGGACCAGCCCGGCCAGCCCGGCGTGCCCGAGTCCCAGCGCAAGCCCAACCCGGATTTCGTGCTCAACCAGCCGCGCTACCAGGGCGCCTCCATCCTGCTGACGCGGCAGAATTTCGGCTGCGGCTCCTCGCGCGAGCACGCCCCCTGGGCGCTGGCGCAATACGGCTTTCGCGCCATCATCGCGCCCAGCTATGCCGATATCTTCTTTAACAACAGCTTCAAGAACGGCCTGCTGCCCATCGTGCAGCCGGCCAGCGTCGTCGACCGCCTGTTCAACGAGGTCTACGCCTTTCCTGGCTACACCCTGACCATCGACTTGCAGCGCCAGTGCATCGTGCTGCCCCAGGGCGAGGAGCTGCCCTTTGACATCCTGCCCTTCCGCAAATACTGCCTGCTGGGCGGCTTTGACGACATCGGCCTGACCCTGCGCCATGCCGACAAGATCCGCGCCTTCGAGGCCGAGCGCCTGGCGCGCAAGCCCTGGCTGGCGCACACCATCGGCGTCGACAAAGCGCCCGTGGCCTGAGCGCCTTGTTTTTCCGAAGGCCGCTTTCTTCTGTGCTAGAATCTCGGTTTTCAGCGGCTGTAGCTCAGTTGGATTAGAGTACTTGGCTACGAACCAAGGGGTCGTGGGTTCGAATCCTGCCAGCCGCGCCATGTTTGAAAGCCCGCTTGCGCTGTTTCCGGCCAGGCGGGCTTTTTCCATGGCCGCAACCCGCGCGATGGCGCCCAGGGATCTTCGCCCAGGGGCCTTTCAAGTCTCGGCGCTGCTTGCACACGCCTGCAAACATCGCCCAATCGGCAATTGGAGTGAGGTACGCCCGATGAACAAGGCCTTCGTCAAGGAAGACGCCGAGCAGCCCGAACAGGACGAGCCGGCCGAATCCAGGCCGGCACTGCCCGCTGGCGCGAAAAACTACATCACGCCAGCGGGCCACGCCCGCCTGCACGCCGAGCTCAAGACCTTGCTCGAAGAGGAGCGCCCGCGCATCGTCGATACCGTGCACTGGGCCGCCAAGAATGGCGACCGCTCGGAAAACGGCGACTACCTCTACGGCAAAAAACGCCTGCGCGAGATCGACCGGCGCGTGCGCTTTCTGACCAAAAGGCTGGAGATCGCCCAGGTCGTCGATGCCAGCGTGCACCACGGCAAGGATCAGGTGTTCTTTGGCGCCAGCGTGGATTACGAGACCGAGGACGGCCAGCAGCACAGCGTCACCATCGTCGGCATCGACGAGGCCGACAGCCTGCAGCAGCGCATCAGCTGGATCTCGCCGGTGGCGCGCGCCTTGCTCAAGGCCCGCATCGACGACGAGGTGCTGCTGCACACCCCAGCCGGCCCGCAGCGCCTGCTGGTGCTGGATGTGCGCTATCCGGCTCCCGGGGGTTGATGCAGAAGGGGCTCAGCCCGTAGAGCGCCGCGCGGGCCTGCGCGGCGCGGGCGTCAAAAGCGTCAGGCCGCGGCAAAGTCCAGCGCCGTGCCGGCCTGCTCACTGGCGAAGCGGTTGAGCAGCGCGAAGAACTCGCCACTGCCCTTGGTGTCCAGCCACTGGCCCTGCTCGAACTTGAAGTGAAAACCCCCTGCGCTGGCGGCCAGCCAGATCTCGTGCAGGGGCTTTTGCTCATTGATCACCAGTTGCGATCCGTTGGGGAACACGATCGTCACCATGCCGCCCACGCGCTGCGCATCCAGGTCCACATCGGTGGTTTCGAGGATGCGGTCGCAGGCCTGCTCCACCTGCAGCAGCAGGGCATCGGCCCGGTCGGCGTATTCCAAGTCTGTCATTACAATTCCCGCATGCTTTCAATCCGCAAAATTGTAATCTGCGCCTGTGCCCACGGCCTGCTGGCCGCGGCGCTGGCAGGCTGCGGCCAGTCGGGCGCGCTGTACCTGCCGCCGCCGCAAGCCGAGACCGGTGCGGCTGCGGCCGCACAACAGGCCGACCCGACCCCGCCCTCTTCTGCCCCAGGCCCGGCCACCCCAGTGCGCTGAGCCGGCAAAACCCACCACACAGCGCGCGTCTCTCGCGCGCTTTTGCTTTCACCCGTTGCCCAGTTGTGCTGCCTGTCGCAGACGCACTGGCGCCACTTTCACTCCCGATCATGACCACCCCTCTTCCCGGCGCCCCGTTTTTTCATTACCGCAATGGCCAGCTGCACGCCGAAGACGTGCCGCTGCACACGCTGGCGCAGCAGCACGGCACGCCGCTGTTCGTGTATTCGCAAGCGGCGCTGGGCGCGGCGCTCGATGCCTATCTGCAGGGCTTTGCCCGGCGCCAGATCAGCCTGCATTACGCCGTCAAAGCCAATTCCAATCTGTCGATCCTGCGCTTTTTTGCCCAGCGCGGCTGCGGCTTCGACATCGTCTCCCAGGGGGAGCTGCAGCGCGCCCTGGCCGCTGGCGCCGAGCCGGGCCGCATCGTCTTCTCCGGCGTGGGCAAGACCCGCGCCGAGATGCGCTTCGCGCTGGAATGCGGCATCGGCTGCTTCAACGTCGAAAGCGAGGCCGAGCTGGACGTGCTCAACGAAGTGGCGCAGCAACTGCAGCGCAAGGCCCCGGTGAGCCTGCGCGTCAACCCCGACGTGGACGCGCAAACCCACCCCTACATCTCCACCGGCCTGAAAGGCAACAAATTCGGCATTGCGCACGAGCGCGCCCTGCCCGCCTTTCAGCATGCCGCCGGCCTGCCCTGGATCGAGGTCAAGGGCATCGACTGCCACATCGGCTCGCAAATCACCACCGAAGCGCCCTACTTGGATGCGCTGGACAGGCTGCTCGATCTGGTCGAGCGCATCGAGGCGGCCGGCATCGCCCTGAGCCACATCGACTTCGGCGGCGGCCTGGGCATCCAGTACCGCGACGAAACCCCGCCCTCGCCGCACGCGCTGTGGCACAAACTGTTCGCCCGCGCCGATGCGCGCGGCTTCGGCCAGCGCCGCTTCATGGTCGAGCCTGGGCGCTCGCTGGTGGGCAATGCCGGGGTGTGCATCACGCAGGTGCTCTACCTCAAACCCGGGCAGGACAAGCATTTCTGCATCGTCGATGCCGCCATGAACGACCTGCCGCGCCCGGCCATGTATCAGGCCTACCACGCCATCGTGCCGCTGGCGCAGGCCGCGCCGGCCGATGCCGCCGCGCCCCAGCTGTACGACGTGGTCGGCCCCGTGTGCGAAAGCGGCGACTGGCTCGGCCACGACCGGCCCCTGCAGGTGGCCCCTGGCGACTGGCTGGCCGTGTGCTCGGCCGGCGCCTACTCGATGAGCATGGCCAGCAACTACAACAGCCGCCCCCGCGCGGCCGAGGTGCTGGTCGACGGCGCGCACAGCCGCCTGATCCGCCAACGCGACAGTCTGGAGCACATGCTGCAAAACGAGCGCTGAACGCCGCGCCCTTGGCTTGCCCCCCCTTTACCTACCTTCACATACCACTGCTCATGGCCCAGCCCCCCAAACGCCTCAAACAGCCTGCCCTGCACCCCAGCACCGCCCTCGTGCACCATCCCTACCAGCCCCCGGCTGGGTTCGAGGCCGTCCAGCCCGCCGTGCACAAGGCATCGACCATCTTCTTCCCCAGCATGGCCGCCGTGCGCCAACGCGACTGGGCCTTCAAAAGCACCTACACCTACGGCCTGCACGGCACCCCCACCAGCTTCACGCTGGAAGAGCGCCTGGCCAGCCTCGAAGGCGCCCGCTACTGCCTGCTGGCGCCCAGCGGCCTGGCAGCCGTCTCGCTGGTCAACCTGGCCTTGCTGCGCCAGGGCGAGCAGGTGCTGCTGCCTGACAACGTCTACGGCCCGAACAAAGAACTGGCCCGCCAGTGCCTGGCCGAATACGGCATCGACTGGGCCTGCTACGACCCGCTGGACGCCCAGGATCTGCAGCGCAAGCTCACGCCCCACACCCGCCTGGTCTGGCTGGAGGCCGCAGGCTCAATCACCATGGAATTTCCTGACCTGCTCGGCCTGCTGCAAGTCTGCCGCGCGCACGGCGTTGCCACCGCGCTGGACAACACCTGGGGCGCCGGCCTGGCGTTCGCGCCCTTCGCACTGCCCACCTCCGACGGCAGCCCGCTGGGGGTGGACATCACCGTACACGCGCTGACCAAATACCCCAACGGCGGCGGCGACGTGCTCATGGGCAGCATCTGCACCTGCGACGAGCAACTGCTCAAAACCCTCAAGCGCCGCCACATGCACCTGGGCCTGGGCGTGGGCATGAACGACGTCGAATCCGTGCTGCGCGGCCTGCCCAGCATGGCCTTGCGCTACGCCGCGCAAGACCGCGCCGCACGCCAGCTGGCCCAATTCCTGGCCCAGCACCCGGCCGTAGCGCGCGTGCTGCACCCGGCCCTGCCCAGCAGCCCCGGCCACGCCCACTGGCGCCAAATCTGCGCCCCCGATGCCCCGCCAGCCCCCGCCAGCGACGCCAGCCAAGCCGCAGCCCCCATCGCCAGCGGCGGCGCAGCCGCCGGCATCTTCTCGTTCGAGCCTGCCGCGCACTGGACCAGCCAACAAATCGACGCCTTCTGCGAAGCCCTGCAACTGTTTCGCATCGGCTACAGCTGGGGCGGCCCCATCAGCCTGGTCATGGCCTACGACCTGCGCAACGAGCGCGAGCTGGGCAGCAGCCAGGCCAGACTGGGCAGCCAGCGCGTCATCCGCCTGTGCATCGGCCTGGAGCACCCGGACGACCTGCAGGCCGACCTGGCACAGGC
>JAUMYI010000077.1 GCA_030528705.1 Comamonadaceae bacterium
CCAGCGCAGTCTTGCCGTGGTCGATGTGGCCTGCGGTGCCGATGATCATGGTGTGGGCCTAATGTGAAAGAGTTTGTGTGCCAGGCCAAATGCCTGCTGAGTGGGCGTGTGGTGCTCGTGCGCAATCGGCCGTGACTCATGGTAAAAAATCGGCATTTCAAGACCAGTCGCCGATGGCGTGCATTTTGCACTGCCCGGTTTCTTGCCAAATTGTCAATTTGCCATGCGCGCTTTTTGCATCGCGCTGCCACGGCTGACGCAGATTCATCCAACCACCAAAGAGGAGAAGTATGAGTACAACCTTTCTTGCCCGCTGCGGTAAAGCCTTCATTTTTGCCGCCGCCAGCGTGCTTGCCCTTTGTTTTGCACACAATGCTCGTGCCGATATTGATTGGAGTACCCCGGACTGGGGCGGCTACAGCTCTGACTTTCTCACCTACGATGTCAACAGTCGCTTGCAGTTGCAAAACACGTTTGACAACCATAACCGGGTTTTCGGCAACAGCTCTGGCAGAAGAAGTAAAAAATCGGGCACAAAAGAGCAAGGGCAGAAAAATCCGAAAGCCTATCAATACCAATATTCGCAAAGCATCAGCCAGCAAACCGAAGAGGCCTTCATCGCCAACTTGCTCGACCATGCCAAGAAAACCGGCACCTTGGATGCGGCAGCCGAAGCAAAGATCCGGCGCATGCAAAGCTGGAATTTCATCCCCACCATCCGCGAAACCCTGCGCAAAAAAGGTGGCAGCAAAGACAGCGTCGCCCAGGCTATGGCCTTCTGGCTGGTCATCAACTATGGCACCATTCGCAAGGCGCAAGACATGGGCATTGAAACCGGCAATCTGGTCAATCAGCTTGAAACCGTGATGAGCAAGGACAAGGACATGCTGGCCATGAGCGACGCGGACAAGCAGCGCCTGGCGGAGAACCTGCTTTGGCTCGCCTTGGTGCAAATCGTCATTCAGGAAGAGGCGGGCAAAGATCCTGCTGCGCTGCAAGTCGCTGCCAACCAGGCGCGCAGCAATCTGAAAAGCCTTGGCATTGACCCGGACAAAATGACCATTGGCAAAAACGGCCTGGCCTTGCATTGATGGCCGGGTTTGCCACGCGATTGCGCGCGCTTGGTTTCTGAATCCATCGAATCAAAAATGCCAGTCACTGGCATTTTTGATTTGGGCTTGATGCTCCAGCCAGTGTCTGCGTCAGTGCGGGCAGTTGGGCGGTGAATATGGCTTCTTCCTGCGCGCTCAGGCACCGCAAGTCCAGCCACAGCGCATCCTGGGCGATGCGGCCGATGACGGGGCGGGGCAGTTGGCGCAGCGCCGCTTCCAGGCGCAGCAGTTGGCGGCCGCGGCCTTTTTTCGTGCTCGGGCGCACGGCCAGGGCGTAGCTGGGCAGGGTGTCCACGGGCAGGGCGCCGCTGCCGATCTGGCTGAACACCGGCTCGGCCTGCACGGCCCAGGCATCGCCCAGCGCGGCTTGCAGCAGTGCTTGCAGCGCCTGGGCCTGGCGGGCGATCTCGGCCTGGCTGCGAGTGAGCAGGCGCAGCGTGGTCAGGCGCTGGGGCAGCAAGTCGGGCATGCGGTAGAGCTGGAGCACCGGCTCCAGCGCGGCCAGGGTGAGCTTGCCCACGCGCAGCGCGCGCTTGAGCGGGTTTTTCTTGATCTTGGCGATCAAGTCTTTGCGGCCCACGATCAGCCCGGCCTGCGGGCCGCCCAGCAGCTTGTCGCCGCTGAAGGTGACGATGTCGGCCCCGGCGGCGATGGTCTGGCGCACCGTGGGCTCGGGCGGCAGGCCCCATTGCGCCATGTCCACCAGCGTGCCGCTGCCCAAGTCCACGGCCAGGGGCAGGCCGTGCTGGCGGGCGATGGCGGCGGCTTCGGCCTCGCCCACGGCCTTGGTAAAGCCCTGCACGGCGTAGTTGCTGGTGTGCACCTTCATCAGCAAGGCGGTGCGAGGGCCGATGGCGTTGGCGTAGTCGTGCGCGTGGGTGCGGTTGGTGGCGCCCACCTCCACCAGCTTCGCGCCCGCGCGGGACATGATGTCGGGGATGCGAAAGGCCCCGCCGATTTCCACCAGCTCCCCGCGCGAGACGATGACCTCCCGGCGCGCGGCCAGCGCATGCAGCGTCAGCAGCACGGCGGCGGCGTTGTTGTTGACGACGGTGGCGGCCTCGGCCCCGGTCAGCTCGCACAGCAGCGGGGCGATCAGATCGTCGCGGTCGCCCCGGCCGCCGCTGGCGATGTCGTATTCCAGATTGGCTGGCGCAGTCAGCGCGCGCACCACGGCTTGCACGGCCTCATCGGGCAGCAGGGCGCGGCCCAGATTGGTGTGCAGCACCGTGCCCGTGAGGTTGATGACGGCTTGCAGGCGCGGCGCAAAACGGGCCTGCAAATGCTGCCGGGCCTGCGCGGCCAGGGCCTCGGGCGTGATGTGCGCTGCGGCCAGTTGCCCGGCGCGCATGGCTGGGCGCAAGGCATCGAGACAGGCGCGCGCCGCCTCGGTGCAAGCGGCCGTGCCCCAAGTGGCGGCCAGCGCCTGCATGGGCGGCGCGGCCAGCAGCTTGTCCAGCGCGGGCAGGCGCAATTGGGGTGGAGTGGGGGCGGGCATGGCAGGGCTTGGGGAGTGCTTGACGTGGGGCGTGAAGTGGCCTTGGGTGTATTCGATTGATTGCAATCAGCGCGTCATGGCGGCGCTGGGGGTGCGGCTGGTGGCTGTGCCAGTGCAGCCTTGAAGGGGTTGGCTTGCGCTGCACGGCAGTGCGGGCAGGCATGGTCTGATCCCTGGGTTGCCGGTCGCATCAAGACGGTTTGCGTTCCTGAGCAGCCTGTTTTTCGGCCTGCACCATCAAGCCAGGCCCCAGGGCCTGGCGGCCGCTGGCGAAATCCTGCGAGAGGGTGATGCGGTAGCCATCGCAGAGCAGTTCGGCCTCGGCGCTGGCGGGGTCGTAGCCCAGGGATTGCATTTCTTCCTGGCTCATCAGCGGCTGGGTTTTCCAGGCCGTGGCGGGCAGGCCTTGCTGGCGGCTGAAGCTGGCGACCATCTCGGCCAGCGGCGTGCTGTGGCCGTAGGACATGCCGCCGGGCAGTTGGCCCTGGCCGTCAAAGCCAAGGGCAAAGCCGATGACCTTGCCGTCTTGATCGAGCCGGATGTGGCGGATGCTGGACACGCCGGGCATGGCCTTGTCGATGGCCACATTGGCCGGGATGATGATGGCGTTGCCGTCGCGCCTGGCCTGGGGGAGGGTTTTCTGGATGTCCGCCAGCGTTGCGCCCAGGCGCAGGCCGTAAAAACCAATGTTCTGCGCGGGCGGGCAGACCGCCGCGCTGGCTGGGGGATTGGCCAGCGCAGGCAGGCTCAAGGCCGTGGCGGCCAGCAGCAGGGCGGTGTGTACGGTGTTTTTGGGCATGGTGTCCTCCTGATCTTGGGTTCGTTGTTGCGTACTGTTCAAAGTCTCTGCACGGCAGGCAAGGGCGCAGCATAAGGCTTTTATTGATGATGACGGCTGGCCCTTTTGCCCCCAGCGCGCATTCACCGTTTGCCCGCCACGAACTCCGAGGGCGTGCAGCCAAAGTGCTTGCCGAAGGCCACGGTGTAGGCGCTGGGGCTGCCATAGCCCGATTGCAGCGCGGCCTGGGTGATGGGTGCGCCACCCAGCAGCAGGGGCAGCGAGTGCAGCAGGCGCATCTGCTGGCGCCATTGGCCAAAGCCCAGGCCGGTGTGCTGGAGAAAGCGCCGCTGGAAGGTCTTGGCGCTCATGGCCGATTGCGCGGCCCAGGCGGCGATCGCTCGGGTGTCGCCGGGCTGCGCCAGCAATTGCGCGCAGACGCGCGCCAGCCTGGCATCGGCAGGCCAGGGCAGGTGAAAGGGGCGATGAAGGGGCAGGCCGGGTGAAGCCACGCCATCAGGCCCGGCGCTGAGTTCTGCCGCCAGCAATTGGCCCAGCAACTGCGCGCGCGGCGTGGGCGGCTGGGCCGGATCGACCAATGCCAGGGCGGCGATGAGTTCGCGCAGCAGGGCCGAGGCATGCAGCACGCCGTCGTGCGCGGGCAGGGCTGGCCCATGCGCGGGGTGAATGAAGACGCCATAGGCGCGCACGGCCACGGGGGTGTGCAGGCGGTGGGGCACGCCCGGGCGCAGCCAGACGGCGGCGGTGGGCGGCACCAGCCAATGCCCGGCCGGGGTTTGCACCCGCAGCACGCCTTCGGCGGCGTAGAGCACGTGCCCGCAGGCGTGCTGGTGCTCGGGCACGCTGTGGCCAGCCGGGTAGCGCACGGCCACGCAGGTGGCGGGCAGCGGGCTGTGCTCGTGCTGGCGCAAGTCCAGCGCGTGCGCTGCATGTTCGGGGGTGGGGGCGGTGTATCCCATCGGGGCAAGAGGGCGTCTGGCGGGTTGAGCTTGTCCATTTTGCAAAAGATTTTGTCCACCTTTCTGTAGATGGACAGCCATGGGCCTGCCTACAGTGCCTGCTCTTTTGAGCTATTGACGCACAGCCCGCCGCAAGCCCTATGCCCATGCTGACCCGCCCCGCCGCCAAATACCCTGCCTTTGCCCCGATCGATTTGCCCGAGCGCCAATGGCCTTCGCGCACGCTGGCGCAGGCCCCCGTCTGGTTGTCCACCGATTTGCGCGATGGCAACCAGGCCTTGTTCGAGCCGATGAACCGCCAGCGCAAGCTGCAACTGTTTCACGAGCTGGTGCGCATTGGCTTCAAGGAGATTGAAATCGGCTTTCCCGCCGCCTCGCAAACCGATTTCGAGATCGTGCGCCATCTGGTGCAGCAGGGCCTGATCCCCGAGGACGTCACGCCCATGGTGATGTGCCAGATGCGCGAGGATTTGATCGCGCAGACCGTGCGCAGCGTGCAGGGCGCGCGCCGCGTCATCGTGCACCTGTACAACGCCATCGCCCCGGTGTGGCGCGAAGTCGTGTTCGGCATGGATGTGCCGCACATCATCGCGCTGGTCGAGCGCCACATCGCCTTGCTGCGCCGCTTGACCGAGCAGCAGCCGCACACGCAATGGGTGCTGCAATACTCGCCCGAGACGTTTTGCATGGCCGAGCTGGAGGTTTCCCTGGCCGTGTGCAACGCCGCCATCCGCGCCTGGGATGCCAGCGCGGCGCGGCCCATGATCGTCAACCTGCCCACCACGGTGGAGGTGAGCACGCCCAACGTCTTTGCCGATCAGATCGAATGGATGCACCGCCGCCTGGAGCGGCGCGAGCACATCACGCTGTCCGTGCACCCGCACAACGACCGCGGCACCGGCGTGGCCTGTGCGGAGCTGGCCCTGCTGGCGGGCGCGCAGCGCGTGGAGGGGTGTTTGTTCGGCAATGGCGAGCGCAGCGGCAATGTCGATCTGGTCACGCTGGCGCTCAATCTTTACACCCAAGGCATTGCGCCCGGGCTGGATTTTTCCGACATCGCCGCCGTGGCCCGCGTTGCCGAGCAATGCACGGCCTTGCCCATCCACCCGCGCCATCCTTACGTGGGCGATTTGGTTTTCACGGCCTTCTCCGGCTCGCACCAGGACGCCATCGCCAAAGGCTTTGCGGCCCAGCGCCCCGATGCGCCCTGGCGCGTGCCTTACCTGCCCATCGACCCGCAAGACCTGGGCCGCACCTACGACAGCATCGTGCGCGTCAACAGCCAATCGGGCAAAGGCGGCATCGCTTTTTTGCTGCAACGCGATCATGGCGTGCTCATGCCGCGGCGCATGCAGGTGGAATTCAGCGCCATCGTGCAGCAGGCGGCGGATGCCAGCGAAACCGAACTCTCCAGCGCGCAACTGTGGCAATTGTTTGCGCAGACTTATCTGAGCGCCGATGGCGGCTACCTCGGCCATCGCCTGTTTGACGCCGAAGGCGGCCAGCAAGGCATTGAGCTGCGCCTGCAAGGCGCAAACGGCCAGCCAGAGACCCTGCGCGGCGTGGGCAGCGGCCCGGTGGAGGCCGCCGTGGCCGCGCTGGGCCTGCCGCTGCGCATCGACAGCTTCGAGCAAAAAAGCCTGGGCTGCGGCGCCCAGGCGCAAGCTATGGCCGTGATTGAAGCGGCCTGGCCCGGCCAGCCCGGCACGCGCTTTGGCGCTGCCATGCATGCCAACACCGCCACGGCCGCCGTGCGCGCGGTGCTGAGCGCGGCCGCACGCTGGGGTGGCCTGGGCGGTGCGGCATCGCGCAATTGACGATTTTTTACGATTGCCGCAGGCATGGCACAATCGCGCCCCCGCGCGGCATCGCTGCGCGGGGGTTTGATTTGGTTGTTGAAACGAAGATGATTGCTGCTGTTTTTGCCCTGGTGTTTGCCATCCGCCTGGTGTCGCTGTCCATTTCCATCAAGAACGAAAAGCGCCTGATCGCCGAGGGCGCCAGGCAGTATGGGCAGGGCAATTCCAAGCTGCTGTCGGCCGCGCACGTGGTCTACTACTTTGCGGCGCTGGCCGAGTCCTATGTGCGCGGCGCAGCGTTCGATGCGATCTCGGCCATTGGCACGGCCGTGCTGGCGTTTGCGCTGGCCATGCTGTTTTACGTGATCCACGCGCTGGGTAGCGTGTGGACGGTCAAGCTCTACATCCACCCGCAGCACCAGGTCAATCGCAACTGGCTGTTTCGCCATGTGCGCCACCCCAATTACTTTCTGAACATCATCCCTGAGCTGATCGGCGTGGGCCTGCTGTGCCATGCCTGGGCGGTGATGCTGCTGGGCCTGCCGCTGTACTGCGCCATCCTGGCCGTGCGCATCCGCCACGAGCAGCAGGCCATGCGCCACCTGTGGTGATGGGCGCGCCAAGGGCCTGGCGCTTCAGGCCGCGCCTTCTTGGTTATGCAGCCTGCGGATGATGTGCGCTTTTTCCTCGGGCGACAGACCGTCGATGGCGCCTAGCTGGGTGTCCAGCGGCACGGGGGTGCCGCCGTTTTTCGGGGCGATGCCCAGCAGCAGCGGTTTTTTGCGCGTGCCGCCCAGCACCCAGGGCTTGTTCTTGCCGAAGGTGAGGATGATTTTCCTGGGCTGGCCGTCGATGTCGGCCAGGTAGACGGCGCCGTTGTTGATGGTTGGCACCGGCACCAGCTGCCAGGGCTGGGCCTCGGGGCGGTTCAGCGCCGCCAGCACCTTGCGCTGGCGCGGGATGCTGACGAACAGGATGATCAAGCCAGCGGCCAGACAGATCAGCCCGACCAGGGCAAAGAAGCCGGCCAGCAGGCTGCGGTTGAGTGCTTTGTGCGCCGCCAGGTCCAGCGTGAGCTGACTGGGGTCGCGGTTGGAGGCAATGGCCTGCACGGGCCATTCCTTGCCGCCCAGCTCGAAGAATACAAACGACTTGTGCCACTGCCGCCCCTGGTGCTCGATGCTGGCCTTGCAGTTGGTGAAGACCCACTGGAGGCTTCGGCACTCTCCGCTGATTTGCGCCTGGGGCAGCACGTGGTGGTCCTGGGCAATCTTCCAGTCGGCATAAATGCCCTTGCCCAGGTGCAGCGACCACCAGATCAGGCCAATGAAAATCAGCAGGGTGAACAGGCCCAAGGCGGTCAGCACGCCCAGCCCCTTGCTGATGCGCGTGACTGTCAGCGGCCGGTCGGGGAAGACGGACGGGGCGGTGGCATGCATGGCGGCTCTCCAGGAATGCAGTGGGGCCCGTGTGCGATGGCGGCACGGGCGCTGAGAGCGGCCATGATAGGTTTGGGCATGGGCCAGGCCGGGGCAGTTTGTGGATGAAGTGTTACGCAAGCCCTGCCTGGGCTGCAGCGGACACCTTGTCGCTCTGGATTCGTGTCGACCTTTCTTTGAACAGGCTCTTACCGCTGGCCCAGCGCCAGCAGCGGGTTGGCGCTGGCGCGGGCGTAGTCGGTCTGGCCCATGAGCAAATCCAGCCTCATGCTGGCCAGGTCGTCGGCCAGCGGCTCGGCATGCGGGTCTTTTTCCTGGTTGACGATCTTGCGGTAGCTGTGGCAGTGGTCGCAGGTTTCGGCCAGCACGACTTCCTGGCTGACGTCGGGGTTGGCCTGGGCGGTGTCGCCATCGGCCTTGCCCTGGCTGACGACGCCCTGGTAGCGGATGCCGCCAGTGGATTCGCAGTGGCTGCACTTGACGCGCACCATGTGCCATTCGGTGCAGCACAGGCTGCAGTGCAGAAAGCGCAGGCCGCCCTCGGCGCTGCCGATGCGCAGCACGCTGGCCACGGGTTGCGAGCCGCAGACGGGGCAGAGGGTCATGGGCTGGGTGTAGGGCACGTCGTGCTCTTGCAGTTGGCTGGCCCGCTGGGCGTAGTGCAGTTGCAGCGCGGCCATGACGATGGGCGCGGCCAGCAGGTCATCGGCCTCCATGCGCTCGTCCAGGATGCGCGCGGCCAGGGCTTGCAGCGCCTCTGGCGTGTGCTGGCCCAGGGTGCTCAGGGCTTGCTGCATGGGCTCGGGCAGGCCCTGCTCGGGCGCCAGGCGCGCCAGCAGCTGCGCCAGCGCGCCGTGCCAGGCGCTGTCCAGCTCGGCCCTGGGATTGCACAGCGGCATGGCGTGGCGTTGGGCCTGGGCGATGGCATCGGGCGCCCAGGGCTCGGTCTGGATGTGGCCGGCCAGCTCGGCCTGGGCCTGCACGATGCGCGCCATGACGCGCAGGTAATCGCCAATGGGGTTGCCCTCGGCCTGTTGCAGCAGCCGGGCGGCGCGCTCGCGAAACAGGCTGGCGGGCTGGGGCAGGCGCGCATGGGGCATGCGCGTGCGGTCCAGGGCTTCGATTTCACCGGGTTGAAGAATGCGTTGCATGGGCGTGGTTGGGCGGATGGCCGGCGCGGGGCGGGCCAATGAAACGCCGGGCGGGCCCGGCGTGTGCGTGTGCATGCGTGAAGCCACGGCCCCCGCACAGCGGGGGCCAGGGCATCAACTGCTGGTGCGCTGCTGGCGCTGGGCGGCCAGTTGCTGCTCGCGGGCGACGATTTCGTCGTGCCAGAGGCGGTGGTTGCGCTTGGCCCAGGCGTAGCTGACGGTGCCGCGCGTCATGGCCTTGATCGAGCCTTTGACCCAGAAGGCCGCGTAGACGTGAAACACGATGGAGAAGATCATCACGAAGCCAAAGAAGGCGTGCAGCAGCGAAGCGGCGCGGATGATGTCGATGCCAAACAGGTGGCTGAAGTAGGCGCGCCACATGACGATGCCTGTGAGCAGCAGCCCCAGCATGCTGCCCAGCAGCACCCAGAACAGGATTTTCTGGCCGGCGTTGTACTTGCCCACCGGCGGCAGGTTTTCCTCGCGGTTGGCCAGCATGTCGCCGGGCTGCTTGAGCCACTGGATGTCGTTGCCGTCCAGAAAGTTGTGGTGCCAAAAGCGCAGCGCCAGCACGGCAAACGAGAGGAACATCACGATGCCGATGAAGGGGTGTAGGATGCGCGTCCACGGGCCGCCGCCAAACAGGTTGGTCAGCCAGAACATGGAGGGGTGAAACAGCGCCAGGCCCGAGAGCGCCAGCAGCACGAAGCTGATGGCGGTGAGCCAGTGGTTGCTGCGCTCGTTGGCGGTGTAGCGTTGGATGGCCGGGCGGCCCTCGGCGTCCACGGCGAAGTCGCTCGGGGTGGGGCGATGCTGCTTATTCATGGCGGGCCTCCTGCTGCAATGGCGCGCGCTGGGCGTGCGGGACGTGCTGGGCGTGGTGCTCATGGTGCGCGGGCTCGGTGGCGATGCCTGCGGCCTGGCGGCGCGCCAGGGCCTGGGCGTCGGCCTCCTCCTCATCTTGCTCGGTGGGCTTGTTGGGGCCTACGCGGGTGTAGTGCAAGAAGCCGCCCAGCGCGGCCAGGGCGATGCCGGCCAGGGCCAGCGGCTTGGTCACGCCCTTCCACAGCCGCACCACGGGGCTGACCTGCGGCGCATCGGGCAGGCCGGCGTACAGCGAGGGCTTGTCGGCATGGTGCAGCACGTACATGACGTGCGTGCCGCCCACGCCGGCCGGGTCGTACAGGCCGGCGTTGGCGTAGCCGCGGTTTTTCAGGTCGCCAATGCGGCGCTCGGCCTGCTCCTTCATGGCCTTCTTGGTGCCGAACATGATGGCGCCGGTCGGGCAGGTCTTGACGCAGGCCGGCTCGCGGCCCACGGCCACGCGGTCCGAGCACAGGGTGCACTTGTAGGCCTTGTTGTCCTTCTTGGAGATGCGCGGCACGTTGAACGGGCAGCCGGTGATGCAGTAGCCGCAGCCGATGCAGTGCTCCTCGTGGAAGTCCACGATGCCGTTGGTGTACTGCACGATGGCGCCGGGCGAGGGGCAGGCCTTGAGGCAGCCGGGGTCTTCGCAGTGCATGCAGCCGTCCTTGCGGATCAGCCACTCCAGATTGCCCGAGGCCTCGTTCTCGTACTCGGTGTAGCGCATCACCGTCCACGAGTCGGCCGTCAAGTCCATGGGGTTGTCGTACACGCCGTGGTTGTGGCCGATCTCGTCGCGCAGGTCGTTCCATTCCGAGCAGGCGGTCTGGC
>JAUMYI010000078.1 GCA_030528705.1 Comamonadaceae bacterium
TGACGAACAAAGACACGGCGGGATGTCCCAGGGCAAGAAAAACGCAGGGGCGTGGCCAGGAGGGGATTGAAAAACCTAATGAACTCATTGAAAACAATGGGTTTCCACGATTGGGGGAACTCATTTTTCCCCCGCTCGTTCCCCCCTTGAAGGGGTTCGATCCCGTTTTCTCCTGGATGAACCAGCTTAGCGTAAGAAAAAAACGATTCTAGCAAGGCGCTGGCTCATCAAAATGGGGAAAAAGGGGCCGCGCATGGCGGCCCCGATGGGGAGAAAGGAGGCCCACCAATGGCCCAAAAACCCCCCAACAACCTAGCCTGCAACGAAGCGCCAATAAAGGCAGCACGGCCCAGGTGTCACTGGCTGCACTTCGCGCAGGTTGCGTGGATGATCCCCTGCAAGGTGAATGCGCATTTGCACGCTGGCTTGGCCTGTAAAGGCGGGATCGGTGATCTTGAGAATGCCTACTTTGTTGCCGGCTTCGATCAGTGTGTCGGCCAAGTGCTCCAGCTCATAGCCTGATTCGATGGCGCGTGCGGTGTAAGCGATTTCTTGGCTTTCACCAACGCTGCCTGTTTGCGGGTTGTAGGTGCCTGGGATGCTGTGCAGCAGCTCGCAGTCTTTTCCAAAGCGGGCCAGCAGTCGATCCACGCTGCTGGCAAGAATTGCATACGCTTCAGGCATCGAACACCCCCGCAATTTGTCCTGCTTGCAAGACTTCCCCTGGCGTCAAGCCCGCTGCTTTGGCTGCGGCCAGCGCATCCACAATGGTGGCCATGGCGCGCGCAGCGCCGCCTGCATCGTAGGCACCCAAGCCCACAAACACGTCCAGGCTCACGGCTTCGCCGGTTTTGGCTTGGACTTCGTGCGCGATCAGTTTGGCGATGGGGGCAAGCGTCCAGGTGGCCAGGTGTCGCTGGGCTTCGCGGATGACTGGCCCTGCGGCTGCATCGCTCATCAGTACGGGCAGCACGCCATAGACGTGCAGCACGGCTTCACGGGCTGCTTTCAGGCTTTCCAGGGCCATGGAATCGCGCAGATTGGGGGTCATGTCGGCCGGCCGCCAATCGTCAGGCGCGCCCTGTGCGCCTGCATACACGGTGCTGGAATCGCGCACCAGCACGCGCCCGTGCTTGCCTTTGAACGAATGCGCCAATTTGGAGTTGGCGCCTGCACTGGTTTCTGGCATGCCCAGCACTTTGGAGCCAATGGGGGCATCGCGGAATACTTCAGCCAGGGCGACTTCGGTCGCATTGAGCAAACCCGCGGATATG
Source organism: Comamonadaceae bacterium (assembly GCA_030528705.1). Lineage (GTDB taxonomy): Bacteria > Pseudomonadota > Gammaproteobacteria > Burkholderiales > Burkholderiaceae_C > Lampropedia. The sequence goes on from JAUMYI010000078.1 coordinate 1,275, forward strand.
GATGCTCTGCGCAGCGGCGCCACACCTTGCCAGGGCGAACGGGCATCGGCGCCGATGCGGATGTGCAGCACTTCGCCTGCCAGAGCTGTGATGTTTGTGCCGCCATGGATTTCGGGAACGCTCAGGCGATAGGCGCGTGGCTTGCCTGCGCTCGTTGTCAGGTCGTAGTCGCTGACAGGCACCAGGCCGTCGGGGCCGATGTACCAGACGGAGTTTCCTTCCGTCGCCAATTGCCGCCCCATGCTGGCCAAGACTTCCGGCGTCAGCCATTGGCTGTCCGTGGTGGCCATGCTTAGGCCATTGGCCCACAGGCTGGCACATCCAGCCACTACGCCCGAGAGGTCGGCGCCTGCGTCGGTGATGGCTTCTGCATGCGCCAGCATGGTCAATGCGGTGTAGCTGCTGCCGATGGCCTGGGAGCGTTGCTCTGGCTTGGTGCGGCGGAACCAATCAAACATGTCGATAGGCTTTCAGAATGTCTGCCGCGCCTGAGTATTCCAGCGCGCGGGCCATTGCTTGTGCGGGGCGATGCACGGTGCGGCTAACCCCTGGCACGGCGTCCGTGTGGCTGGTGATGCCGCTGCTGCCTTCGGCTTTGATGGCGCTCAGGTAGTCGTGCAGGCGGCTATAGGCTTCCAGCACATCGGCGGGCGGGGTTTCGTCGTGCCCTGCACTGCCTTGCAGGCGGAAATACCCAGGGGGGACTTCCACGCCAAACGGTGTGCGAATGGGCTTGTGCGCAATCCAGCCGCCTGGCGGCGCGGCAGATGATCCGTAGTTGTTGAACCGCTCAACGCTTGTGATGGTGGTGGGGTGCAGCGGTGGCACAAACAGGCCGGGGCCGCGGATGATCCATTGCACGGCGCGCACGCCCCAGCGAACGGCAATGTATTGCTCGATGCGTCGCCAAATGGCTTCATCTTCATGCCCTTGTGGGCGTGAAGCGGGCGTGCTTTCGTGGAATTCGCCAATGATGATTTCGTCGTTAAACATGCCGCCACCTGAATGCAGGGGATGCAGAGCGCTTTTGTGGCTGCGCTTGCTCGATTTCTTCTTCGGCTTGCTCGTCTTCGCTTTCCACTGCCGCTTCCTCGACGATGGCGTCGTGATAGGCGGGCGCGGTCACGATGGACATTTCGTAAAGCAGGGCCTCATTGATCGTTCGAATGCGAGCGCGGCCTTGCGCTGGGTCTTCGTCTTCCCAGCTTTCCGCATGGGGCACGGTTTGCTTGGGAGGAATCCGAAAGCCTGGCGATAGGCCTACACTCAGACCGGCAGCAACCAGCGCCATCACGTCCTTGGCGTAGCTGGTTTTCATGACGGATTCGGTAATCACGGCCTCGAACAGCAAGGCGGCTGCGGTGTCCGTGAAAGACAGCGTGCCATTGAGTTTGCTGGCCAGTGGCTTGTCGTAGCTGTGGCCAAACAGCAGATGGATTTCTGCCAGCTTGTCCACCAGGCGATAACGGAATGCCCCAGGCTTGAATCGTTCTTTGACAGGCCGGCCGTGGTTACCGCCATCGGAAAGCACAGCCGTTTTGTTGTACGGAAAGCGTCCACGGATGAGGCGGCTGCCATCATCGCGTTTTCTGATTTCCAGTTGGCCGGGCAGAATCAGCATCAGGCAGCAGGGATCGGAATGTCTTTCAGCAGGTGCAGTTGCGCATTGCGCGCCACGGTCACGTCGGCCGTCAGCAGCGCGGTCAGCTTGACTGCGCCCGATGCGGCCCCGCTGTACGGATCGCGGATCAGGTCCACCCCGCCCCATACGCCGATCATGAAGGGGGCCAGGCCGCCGGCTGTGGTGGTCAACAGGGCGTGCGTTTTGCGCGATGAGGTTGCGCCGGTAGTTGCCATGGCGTTTCCGCTTTGCACTACAGAATGCACACGCGCGGTCAAGCGGTCGTACTCAGAAATTCCGCTGCCAGCATCCCAGGCTTTGCCGTCCAGGGCGTCCCAGACTTCCGGGCGGAACAGGATGCGCACGTCGCCAGGGCCGCCGGCCGCATTGGCCAGCATGAAGGCTGCGATGGCTGCGCGGAAGTCGGCGTATTTCGCGCCGGTGGCTGTGCTACTGCCATAGCCGTAAGTGGCTTGGCCTGCCACCACGCCCAGCGGCTGTCCGCTGGCACCCGTGCCCAGGAAAACGGCTTTGTCCAATTCGGCCTGAATGGCCCCGCGGATGTCGTTGCGCGCAGCGTCTTCAATCCCAGCGGAAGCCAGCAAAGCGCGGCGGGTGAAGGCTACTTGTACGCCCAGGTTTTGATGCGGCTTCAGCGTTTTGCTGGCCGTGGTGAATTGCGTTGGCCCTGCCACGTCGCCGGTTTCAGTGGCGGCCCAGCCGGCAGTAATGGCGGAGCTGGTCACGGGGTATTCAGCCGTGCCGCGTCCGATGTTGACCAGGTTTGCGCCCATGCGTGCGGCCACCGAGTCCGGGAACAAGCGCGCAATGATTGGCTTGAAGTCCACCGGATTGACAACGCCAGCGGCAACGGTTTCGCCCGAGCGTTGTTCCAGCGCTTCAAGGGGAATGGGTACGCCTTGATAGCCACCAGAGGAGCGCATTTCCTGTGCGACTTCGGCCGTCGCGCCATCCAGGGCGCGCCCTTCGTCCAAAAACAGCATGGCCTGGCGCAGCTCGAATTTCTCAACCAGGCTACCCCATTCGTTGGCTTTGGCATCGCCCAAGGCATCAGCGGCAGAGCGGCGTTCTTGGGCCTCGCCGATCAATGCGGCACGGTAGCGCTGTTCATTGGTGCCGTATTCCCCGTCCAGCGCTGCCATTTCGGAGCGCTGCTCTTGAGTGGGCGAATCAATCCCAGCAAGGTGGGCAAGTTTTTCGCGGATTTCCGACTGGCGGCGGGCGATTTTTTGCGAAGTCAGCATGAACAAAACCTTTGGAAAGTTGTTCTACCGATTCTATCCACTTTCCACGATATGGAATAGTATTTCGCAATCCGATTTCTTGAATGGTCTTCTTCGAATGGCAGGAAACGCACAGGGTTTGCAGGTTTTCCAGCACAAAGGCCAGTTCCGGGGCGTGGCGCACGGGTTGGATGTGATCGACTTCAAGGCGACCACGGGCACCGCATTGCACACACTTGAAGCCGTCGCGGCGTTTTGCAGCCAGGCGCAGCGGCGGCCAGCGCTTGTCCTGTAGAACTTCGCGGCTGAAGCGGAAATAGTCCTTGTTCATGCCCATACCGCTGCCGGCCTCGCTTCTTTTGGCATGCGGCCCAGCAAGCGCCGGCCTTCGGCCACGGCCAGCACGGCAGCAGCAGCGGCATCGATGCGCCCCAGGCTACGGGCTTTGGCCAGCTTGGCATTGCCGGCCATGTCTGCCACCGTTACGGCGTCAGACAGAGCCGATCGCATCAGCAGGGATGGCGCCGCCTTGACCTGTCCATCGAAGACAGCCTGGCGAAAGCGTTCTACGTCTTCAGCGCCATCTTTCCAGCCCATGCCGCGCCATACCACGGGCACGCGCAGGCTGGCTTTGCGCATGGCTTCTTCAAACTCGCTTTGGCGATAGCGGTCTGAAGTCAGGCAGGCAATGGGGTAGCCATCGGCGTGGCGGGCGATCAGCTCCAGGAACTTGTCTGCCGGAACGATGCTGCCGCCCATCGTCACCAGTTCGCCCCGCTGGTGCATTTCGACGTAGCGCCCGCGCACGCCGTCACGCTGTCCGCGCTCTTCCAGTCCCGGATCGTTGGGAAATGCGCCGAAACTTTCCATGCGCCCGCTGTTGGGCCAATAGAACACGGCGGCGCTCATGGAGCTGCTGCCACCCAGGTCAACACCGATGATCAGCGGCCCTTGGCGTTCGGGCAGCTCGGAGACTTCGCAATCCAGCCAGGTGTCCACATCGATCAGCATGTCGCGGCGCTCGCCGGAAACGCGCTCGTTGCGGTTGTAGAGGCGAAAGCTCGATAGAGAAGCACCCCCTCTTGCAATGGCGCGGCGCGCCTGTTCCTGTAGCCATTGCAGCGATGAACCAATGCCTTCAGACGCGCCGGGGTTGGCCACGATCAGGCTGTCCAGGTCGTCAGCAGGCAAGCCCACTTCAGGCCGATGTTCCTGCACGTAGGTGCCCGCCGGCGGATCGTCCAGCCACTGCGAGAACGAATGCGCATCCGATGAAGCGCTGGTGGAGATCATGAAACATTGGCCGCCGCGCTTGCCCAGGCCAGACAGCATGGCCGATTCCAGGTCGTCGCCTTTGTCGTCGTGCCAGTGGCCGCGCTCATCCATGATGCACAGCGTTGGCGATGTGCCAAGGGCGTTTTTGGGTTCGGCAGCAATGCAGCGCAGGATATGGCCACCGCCGCCGCCGTCAAACTCAAATTCCAGCTTGGCGCCACGGCGCACGGTGATTTGCTCGCGCAGCTCATCGGGTAGGCCAGTGATCAGGCCCAGCAGGTAGTCAAACACCACGGCCGCTTGATCGCGTACTCGCGCAGCCACCAGAATTTCACGCCGGGGCTGGCTGTCCCACACGCCCAGCAGGGCACCCAGGCCAAGGCCGGCCGTCAGGGTTGACTTGCCATTGCCACGGCCCACGCTCAAACACGCCACGGCTGTGTCTTTGTGAATGGCCCCATTGATGAAGTCACGCTGGAACTGCGCCAAGCGGATGTGCTGCCCGGCCAGTTTGCCTTCTGGCACCTTCAGCGCCTCGATAAAGCGCGCGGCCGTGGCACCGTTGAAGGGCTGGCCTGTCTTGAATGGATCGGTTTTTCTTGCCATTGGATCGAAAATGAGAATTGAGAAGCCCCCCCTGCGTCTGCCACCCCCCAGCTTTTTCGCGGGATTGGCACCAGAATCTGCGCTGTTTGCCACCCCTGCCAATTTGTCACCCCTGCGCGTGCCATCGTTGTGCTAACGCTGCGAGCGTTAGCGCAGCGTTAGTTTTGTCGTTAGCTACGCTGCTGCTGGCAAAGCCTTGCCGGAAACCTTCCGTGCGTGACCATCGTCGTGACACTGCGTGACTGCCCCTCATGCGATTGCTTGCAGGCACGCCTTGTCTGTCGCGCTCATTCAGTGAACATTCCGTGCAGGAGATGGCTTCTCTAGATGGTGTCCGTGAGACGGAACAGAGCGACTGTGCTTTTTGCCTCTGATAGTTCCGTGAGACGGAACAGGCGGCGCTGTCTCTGTTCCGCGAGACGGAACTATCCTGGCGCTCTCTGTTCCGTGAGACGGACTAAGCAATGCGTTTTTTCGGTAAGCCCCACGCACGAATGTTTCGGCTGCGCCAGGGTCATAGCCTGGCAAGCGGTCAAGCGCATACCAGGTGATGGCGTACCAGCTTGCCTTGTTGGGCCTGTGCCCCTTGACAGTCTCATGCACAAAGCCAGCAGCAATTAGCTCATCCTTGGCACGTTGGATGACGTCGGCAGACTTCCAGCCCCGTGACGCAAGATAGGCTCGGCTCGCCAGCAAGCGCCCGTTGTTATCTCGCACGTACTGGCGCGCCAGTTCGAACAACAGGCTGCGGGCAGGGTGGCTCAAGCCTTGGTAAGCAGGGCTGTCCAACACTGCCCACGGCAAGGCCACAAACCCCCCAGCGTCACGGTTTGGGTCAGGCCCTCTTCTGCGACGGTCGCGGCCCATCGCATCATCCCCCTGTGTGCGGCAGGGTCAGCGGCTCCAAGGCACGCTTGGCGCGCCGATAGGCTTCGTGGTGATCGGGGGCGTCCCGTATGGCCTGGGTTGCCAGATGCTGCGCCACGATCAGCAAGGCCTTGTGTGGCACGTCGGCAATCGCCCGCGTGCCTGCCTTGATGCCCGCGGCTTTGTTCAGCAGCTTGTTCAGGTTGGCATGCACCCAGCGCTCATTGGGTGAACCAGAAGCCAAAACGTGCAATTGGCTGTGCAGCTCGTGATAGCTGGGCAGGTATTCCTGATTCAGCTCTGCCTTGTGGCGGGCGTCGCGGAATGCAACCACCAGCTTGGCCTTGAGTTCCACCACGCGCGCCGTGTTGCGGCTCAGCGTCAACAGAAAAAAGGCTTGGTCTTCGTTGAGCAAGGCAAAGCGTTCAGGGCGGCCGCGCCCTTCGAATTTCTCCATTTCAAATGGAAGAATTCCAAAGCCCCGCATTTCGGCGGCGTAACGCTCGATCAGTTGCACCACCGCTTTGTGCCGGTTCCCCAGCGCCTGGGCAATCAGACGGCTGTCCACGCGGGCTTCATTGCGCTTGAAAGTGATGGGGATCATGCCTGTCCCCTTGCAATCAGCCAGTTCTGCACCTTGCCCGCTACCCAGCGGGTGCAGCGCGCTCCGTCTTTGATAGGGGCGGGGAACGTCCCAGCGGCTACCTTGCGGCGAATGGTCGATTCGCTCAAACCAGTGACCGCGACAACAGTCTGAATCTTCAGCAGTGCTTCGGGGATGTGAAGCGCCTGGATGGTTTGGGTTGCGCGGTTATGGCGTGGTGTGGGTTGGAGTCGTTGCATATTGCACCTTGTGAATGAACACGGGGTGCATTAAGCATCATTTCTATAGTAAAAGAAAATCCATTCGTGTAGAACAAAGGCCTTTGTTCTACACGGCAGGCCACATCCTAATGCGTCCTTTGAACTCTCTCAGTATGTTTTCAATTGTTTCTTCGCTTACGGAAAATTCGACGGCTGCGTCTGTAATAGCCCCTCGAACTTCGGACTGAAGTTCGCGTATGACATCTATAGGATCTTGCCCGTTTCTGTCTGCAACTTCTTCTAAGTGTGATTTAAAACCTGGTCGCGTAGAAGGCGCTCGAGGAGATAAAATTTTGTCTCTAAGTCCAATTAATAATGAAAGTGTTCCAGCAATTTTCATGCGCTCAGATGCTGGGATCTTTGTTTTGGTTGCAGCTTTTAAGTTTGGTTGGCGTCTGTTGGCGACTATTTCAGAAATTGCCTGCAGGAACTCTTCAGGAATTGGCTCGGTCAGAATTAACTTCGCTAGTGGCTCTGGGTCTCCATAGTCAAATGCGACAATTGAACAAGTCCATTCCCATGTTTCTTTCATGCGGATTGGCATATCCAAAAAAGAAGCTGAAAAATTGTTTTTAATTTTACTTGGCATAACCGTTAAGCTGGGTTCTAGTGTGACAAGAGTTTGCCGGCCTTGCGCGATCCTTTTATTCTTATTTAAGAATTGGTGAATTAAATTTACTCGAACAATTCGGCTTGCGCTTTGCTGATTAGCTCCTCCATGTCTTTGTGCTCAAAAAGTGACATGCGCAGGCGAAGGATTTGTGCCTCCATAATCTCCATCAACGCCTTTGTCTCAGTTAACCAATATTCACCTGTTGCGATTGAGAGAGACAAAGCGCGTGCGCCTTCATCGTCGCGTGCTTTCTCCAGCAGTTCGGCGCCTCCAAATTTCATGCTGGAAAGAACCACGCGCCTGCAATAATCGCTCGTTTGAATGCGCTCTTCTACGAATACTTCATCGTTTCTATTCAACAGTGGTTCGCAGGCAAGAAACTGCTCCCACAATTGGTCATGGCTTTGATCGCCAGTTTTCGGTTCTACTACAGTTTCTGCGGCATTGAAGGGGGTAACATCGGTACTAGCCATTTTTCATCCTTTCGATGATGGTCAGGCGATCGGGTTGTTCTCAGGCTTCCCGGTCGCCATTGCTTGCCCCTGAAATCCGCGCAGGGGCTTCGCGGTTTCTCAAGCCCGTAGCGGGATGACTTCAGCGCCTTTGCGCAGCTTGTCCAGGTAATCGGCCCATTGCTGCATCATTTCCCGGCGCTTGTCCAAAAAATCGGCACGGTCGTAGGCGGCACCCAGCGGGCCGCTTTTGCCGTGGGCCAGTTGCGCTTCAATGACGTCGGGCTGCACGTCCATTTGCTCCACCATGATGGTTCTGGCCATGGCGCGAAAGCCGTGCGCCGTCATTTCGTCATTGGTGTAGCCCAGCCTGCGCAAGGCGGTGCGGATGGTGTTGTCGCTCATGGGGCGCTCGCCCGTCAGCAGCGATGGAAAAACGTAGGTTCCATGCCCTGTGAGGGGGAACAGCTCATTCAGCGTCTGGATGGCCTGCCGGGCCAGCGGCACGATGTGCGGCCGCCCATTCAGCTTGCCATGCAGCGTGCGCTTCATGTCGGCAGAGGGGATGCGCCATTCAGCCGCTTGCAGGTCAATGTCGGCCCACTTCATTTGCCGGATGTTTCCTGGCCTTTGGAACGTCAGGGCAGACAGCAGCAGCGCAGCGCGTGTGGTGGGCTGGCCGGTGTACATGGCAATGGCCTGCATCAGTTCGCCGGCCTTGGCAGGTTCCAGCACGGCGGCCATGTGCTTGACGGTGATGGGCACCAGCGCCCCCTGCAAATCAGGCGCAGGATTCTTTTCGCAGCGCCCCGTGGCAATCCCGTGCCGGAAGACTTGGCCGGCCCATTGGCGCAGCGTGTGGGCGCTTTCGTGTGCGCCGCGGGCCTCTACTTTGCGCAGCACATGCAAAAGCATGGGGGCGGTGATGGAAGACAGGGGCAGGCTTCCCAGGGCAGGGAACATGTCCTTTTCCATCAGCGATAGCCAGCGCTCGCCGTATCGGGCGCTCCATGAAGGGGCTTTGATCTTGTGGAATTCGCGCGCCACCGTGGCAAAGGTCGCTTCTGCGTCCACATGCCTGGTCAGCTTGTCCAGTTGCCGCTGCTGCACTGGATCTATCCCCGTGGACAGCAGCTTGCGTGCGTCGTCACGGGCGAAACGGGCATTCTTCAAGGAAGTGGCCGGATAGCCGCCCAGCGCAAGGCGCTTTTCCTTTCCGTTGTAGCGGTACTTCCAGAACCAGCGTTTAGAGCCGGCCGGCGTCACTTCCAAGTAAAGGCCGCCTGAGTCGGCGTAGCGCACGCGGGGCTTGCCAGGGGGGCAGAGGGCGTTCTTGCACTGGATTTCGGTCAGCATGGGGGAACACTTTTCAAAAAACGGGGGAATTCCCCCCGCGTTCCCCTAATTTGTACCCCCGTTCGCGCTGAACTGCAATGCCCTTACATGAATGCTTATGAAGCGAAAAATCCCTTAACTCATTGATTTCAATTGAAATTTGGCAGGATATGACGCTTCATGAAATCTTCCAATGGCCTGCCAGGAGGGACTCGAACCCCCGACCTGCTGCTTAGAAGGCAGCTGCTC
>JAUMYI010000079.1 GCA_030528705.1 Comamonadaceae bacterium
GACAGGCCGGCGATGGCGTGCGGCAGGTAGTGGTCGAGGTTGAGCGCGGGCGCGGGCAGGCTGCGCGGCAGCTCGTCCACCCAGCCCTCGTACAGCGCGCGCGCCAGCACGGCGCGGTGCGCGGGCGATTGCGCCAGCCATGCGCTGCGGCGCGGCGTTTGCTCGCCGTGCATCAGGCTTTGCAAGGCGGCGCAGGCCTCGTCGGGCTGGCGCAGCGCATGGCTGTGCAGGGCGCCTGCGGGGGTGAGCATCAAAAAGGCGTCGTCCATGGTGATCAGCCCTGGCGCGAGCCGTTGAAGGGGTCAATGCCGTAGATCAAGGCCTTGACCAAAATGGCCATGTGCGCGCGGCTGCGCGCGTCGGTGTCCATGGCCGTAGGTGGCAGCCCCAGCTCCAGCAAGGTGCGCGAGAGGCTGTGGCGCAGCTGCGGGCTGCGGCTTTCGCTGTGGGTGATGCCCACCACCAGCGAGGTTTTGTCGATGAAGGGGCGGAAGGCCTGGGTGTAGCTGCGCAGGTCGGCCACCGGGTCGGGAGCGCTGGCCTTGATCATCAGCACCAGGCCCAGCGCGTTTTCGGTGAGGATGTCCCACATGAAGTCAAAGCGCTTTTGCCCGGGCGTGCCGTACAGGCGCACCTGGTCGCCGCTGGCGAGCTTCATCAGGCCGTAGTCCATGGCCACGGTGGTGGTCTGCTTGAGCAGGCGCACCTCGTCCGAGGCGTTGGCCTCGGTGCGCACGACCTCGATGTCCGAGAGGGACTGGATGGCCGTGGTCTTGCCCGCGCCCACGGGGCCGGCGAAAACGAGCTTGTAGGTATTGGCCATGGCTGCAGGGTCAGAAGAGCTTGTCCAGCAAGGACTTGAAGAAGCCGCGCCGCGCTTTGGCAGCGCCGCTGGCTGGCGCCGGGGCGCTGGCGGCGGCGCGGCCCTGTTCGGCGGGCGCTGCTGCCGCGGCGCTGGCCGGTGCGGCGGGCTCATCCAGCACCACGGCCAGGCCGCAGGCCACGCTCAGCGCGACAAAGCGCAGCACGGCCTGCTCATGGCGCGGGAAGGCGCGCAGCAGGTCATGCACGGACTGCGGGATGCGGGCGCAGATGGCCGCCAGCTGCACGTCCAGCGGGTTGCTGCGCGTGAGATGCGGGAAGTTGGGAAAGCAGCGCAGCTGCAGCGTGAAGTCGTCCTGCGCTTGCAGCGTCAGGCCGTCCAGCGATTCGCTGAGCAAATCCCAGGCCAGCACGTCCAGCGGCTTTTGCATGCGCTCGAAAGCTGGGCCGAAGAATTGCTGGGCCGCACTGGGCAATTGCTCGGCCGGCAGGGGCTGGCGCTCAACGCGCTGCAGCAGGCCGGGGGTGTGCACCATTTTTTGCAAGGTGGCCGTCGGGGCCGCCGTGGCCAGCCAGCCCTGGCGCACCTGCACCAGGCAAACGACAGGGCCGATGCGCCAGAGCTGCAGGCCTTCGCCCAATGCGCCTTGCAGCGTCTGGCCGATGAAGTCCGCCAGCGCCACGCCCTTGAGCGCCGGCAGGGTGCGCAGCAGCTTGGCCCAGGCGCCTGTGCGCAGGCCCATGGCCTGGGCCGACAAGGGCACGGCAGGCGGGGCCACGGACAGGCTTTGGGCTGCCGCAGTCGGGCTCGGTGGGGTCGCGCCGCTGCCCATGCGCTGGGCCGGGCGATTGGCCGCTGGCTGCGGGGCCGCGGGGGCGATGGGCTCGCGCGCCGGGGGCGGGGCTGGCTGCTGCGGGGCGGCAGCGGGTTGGCGCTCGCTGTGGGGGCTTGGGGCGCTTGGGGTGTTGTGGGGACTTTGGGTGTTGCGGGCGCTGCGCTCGGCGTGCAGGCGCTCGGCCAATTGCAGGGCGCGGCGCCAGGCGGGCATGGGCGCGGGTGCAGGGGCCGGAACAGGAGCCGGCGCGGGCGCAGAAAGCGCCGGCCTGCCTGCTGCAGAGGCTGCCGTGACGCTGGGGGCGGCCGGCCCAGCGGATGCAGCGGATGAGGCTGGCGCAGCGGCGCTGGCGGGCTGCTGTGCGCTGGGCTGGGCGGCGGCAGGCATGCGGGGCGCATCGGCCGCGTTGGCGTTTTTGATTTTCTGCAGGGCTTCGCGCAGCGCGATGCTGCTGTAGGGCATGCTCAGAAAGATGATGTGCTGGCCCGGCGGCAGCGGCAGCAGGGCGTCGAACCAGCCGCTGCCGCTGCCGCGCACCAGCAGCACGGCAGAGCGGCCAGCCAGAAACTGCAGCAACTGGGCTTCGTTGTCGGGCGAGTGTTTGCGCAGCCCCAGGCTGAACAGGTCGATGACGCAGTAGCGGCAGGCCTTGGCCTGCGCGGTTTGCTCAGGGATGCTCAGCGAGAGCTCGCGGCGCAGGGTAATGCAGTGCTGGTCGCGCCAGCTCATGTTGATCATGATCTCGATGGCGGCGGCCTCGTGGTCGGTCAGCCCGGCCAGCAATACCCAGTTGTCGTTCATGCATCCATCCTTTGCTGCAACGCCTGCATGGTGTGCTCCCACTGCGGGGACAGCGCGATGCGCTGGCGCTGCAGCGCGCGGCGCGCGAGCATGAAGGCCAGGGTGTCGTGCGCGCCCAGGCAGTGCGCCAGAAAGCCTTGCTCGGCCTGGGCATCGCCCGCTTGCAGGGGCGGCAGCGCGTGCGCGGCAATGCTGCGCGAGTCGTCCACCCCGCACAGCCAGGCCCGCTGCGGCACGTCCAGCGAGGGGCTGGCCAATATGCACCAGCGGGTGGCCAGCGGCGTCACGCGCGGCAGCGGCTGGCCGCTTTGCGCCTGGGCGTGCAGCGCCTGCCAGGCGGGGGCGGGCAGGCGCTCGCGCACGGCCGGCAGGGCCAGCACCCCGCACAGCGCCTGGGGCGGGGCTTGGCAGCAGCACAGCATGTCCACCAGGGCCGCTTGCAGCGGCTCGGTGCCTGGCAGCGCCAGGGCCATGTGCACGCGCTGGGTGTGCAGCGCCAGATCGCTCGGGGCTTGCAGCACCAGGCGGCTGGCCTGGCGCAGGCGGGCGCGGGCAGCAGGGGCCTGCGCGGGCGAGTTGGCGCGCCCGCCAGGCGCTGGGGCTGCGTGTGCCGCCCTGGCGCCTTGGGCCTTTGGCGGCGGCGGCGGGCTGGCCCGATGGTGCTGTGCTGCGCTCATGGGGGGCCGCCGTTTTAGTCCAGCAGGGTGTCCATCAAGTCGATCATGAATTCGGCGTCTTCTTCGCTCATGGCTTCGAAGCCGCCGCCCATGCCCAGTTCGTCGAGCACTGGCTGGCCATCGGGCGTGCCCGTCAGGCCCAGCAGCGCCGTGCCGATGCGCTGGGCCTCGTCCGGCGCGATGCCGCCTTGCACCAGCAGCACGTGGGTGATGTCGGCCAGCTTGCTTTCGATCAGCGGCTTGAGCTGTGAGCGCGTCAGGCGCGAGAGCGAGTGGTAGGCCTCGGCCAGGAAAAAACTGGCATCGACCTCGCCCTTGATGGCCAGGCGCGCGGCGGCCTGGTAGTTGTCCACCAGCTGCCATTGCACGTCGGCCTCGGCCAGGTCGGCAGGCTCGAGCAGGCGCAGGCCGATGAGCTTGACGTCCTTGTTGTCGGTCAGCGCGATGCGCGCGCCGGGCTGCAGATCTTCCACGCTGCCAAGCGGCGAGCCGGCGCTGGTGGCGATGACCATTTCATCGGATTTGCCCACGGGCCGCGCGATGGCGCGGTAGCCCGCTTGGCGCACCATCGAGGCGGCATCGAAGGGGTTGGCGTAGACCAAATGCACCTGGCCCTGGGCGATGAGCTCGGCCTGCTCGGCCGCTGAGGCCGGGGTCAGCAGGTGCAGGTGCAGGCCCGATTTCTTTTGCAGCAAGGTGTTGAGCATGTGCCAGCCGGCAAAGCGATCGGGGGCGAAATCCGGTGCGATCAGCAGATTCAATGTCATGACGCGCTCCCTTCTGCGGCCAGCCATTGCTGGTACAAGGCGCTCATCTCGGCAATTTTCTTGCGCGATGGCTTGCGGCGCACCGAGGTGTAGCCCACGATTTGGCCGTTGCGCACGTTGGGCACGGCCGTGGCGTAGACCCAGTAGTGCGCGCCGTCCTTGCGCAGGTTTTTCACGTAGCCGTGCCATTTCTTGCCGGCGGCAACGGTGTCCCACAAATCCTTGAAGGCCGCGCGGGGCATGTCCGGGTGGCGCAGCACGCAGTGCGGCTGGCCGATGAGTTCCTCGCGCGTGTAGCCCGAGAGCTCGACGAAGGCTTCGTTGGCGTGGGTGATGATGCCTTGCAGGTCGGTGCGCGAGATGATCAGCCGCCCGTCTGGGTAGGGGATTTCGCGCTGGCTGACCTGCACGGTGCGGCTGCTGCCGTCGTGAAAGTGCAGCGTATGCGTTTGCTGCGCATCGGCTGCGGGCTGCATGGGGGGGAATGCCATTGGCCAGGCCCTCCTTGCGTCAAACCAGCTTGGACAGCGCTTCGGCTGCGCGCTTGATGTCCAGAAACAGCAGGCCGAGCTTGGCGTTGTGCTTGGCCAGCACGGTCAGCACCGCCTCCGTGCCCGAGGAGCTCATGATGACGTAGCCGCGATCGCCCTGCAGCAGCACGCGCTCGAGCGTGCCGCGCGCCAGCTCGCGCACGGCGCGATCGCCCAGCGACAGCAGCGCCGCCGACATCGCGCCCACGCGGTCCTCGTCCATGCCATTGGGCAGCGCCGAGGCAATCATCAGCCCGTCGGTGGAGATCAGCGCCGAGGCCTCCACATCGGCCGAGGAGCCCTTGAGTTCTTCCAGCACCTGCTGGAGCATGTCGGTACGCATGGTCAGTCCCTTCTTCTTCCAGATTGAATGCCCAGCGCCGAAACCTGCCTGCAGCGGCGCAGTCGCGCCGCGCTGCTGTGGCCGGAGGGCTGTGGGCTTTTGCAGCAATTGCTACATTTGAATACAGAGCGGCGCAAAAAGGAATAAACCGTTTGATGTATGTGAGCTGCCTTGCAGGGCTTTTGGAATTGTGATAGCCAGCCTGTGCGATAGTCATGCCCGGCAACGAGCTGCCGCCACAGTCGCCACAAGCGCGCGGCAGCCTGCCGAGCAAAATCAAGGAGGCACACCATGCAAATCAAAATTTCGTTTCGCGGTTTCAAGCGGTTTGGCCTGGCTTTGCTCGGCCTGTGCGCGCTGCCTGCGGCGCTGCAAGCACAAAGCGGCGGCACGCTGGAGAAAATCCGCCAATCGGGCAAGGTCGTCATCGGCGTGCGTGAAAGCTCCGCGCCCATGGCCTACCGCGTCTCCGGTGGCCAGCGCGAGTTCGTCGGCTACCACGTGGAGCTGTGCGAAAAAGTGCTGGCGCAGATCGCGCCGCAGGCCAAGATTGAGTACATGGCGCTGACTTCGCAAAACACCTTGCCGCTGATTCAGAACGGCACCGTGGATTTGGGCTGCGGGCCCACGACCAACAACCAGGCCAGGCAAAAGCAGGTGGCTTTTGCCTTGACCACCTACGTCAGCGAGGTGCGCATGGCCGTCAAGGCCGATTCGGGCATTGCTTCGTTCCAGCAGCTCGCCGGCCAGACCGTGGCAGCCTCGGCCGGCACCACGGCGGTGCAGTTGCTGCGCAAATACGGCAAGCAGCAGCAGATTGATTTCGAGACCTTGCTGGGCAAGGACCATTTCGAGAGCTTTTTGCTGCTCAGCTCGGGCCGCGCCCGGGCCTTCGTGCTCGACGACAATCTGCTGGCCGGGGTGGTGGCCAATTCGCCCGATCCCAAGGGCTACAAAATCACCGGCGAGGTGCTGGGCAGCGAGCCGATTGCGTTGGTGCTGCGCAAGGACGACCCGGCCTTCAAACAGGCCGTCGATCAGGTGCTGGCGGGCCTGATGCGCTCGGGCGAGCTGGCCCAGCTCTACGACAAATGGTTCATGCAGCCCATCCCGCCCAAGAACGTGGCGCTGAACCTGCCCATGGGCCAGACGCTCAAGGCACTGTTGGAGAACCCCAACGACAAGCCGTTGGAAGAGTTTCGCAATTGATGCGGCCCAGGCGGTTTGTTTGCCGGATCGCTTGGAGTCTGGCACCCAAGCGCCATGTGCCGCAGGTCAGCATTCTTGGCGCAGGTGTTTGGCAAGGCTTCGTTTACAATTTTGTATCAATGTTTCCAGCCGCTTGGCAGCGCGCCGGCGGTTGGCCATGCCATGACGGCCAGACCAGTTTTTCAAGGGAGTTGCCATGCTGTTTGGGAAGCTTTTGCCTCGTGAAGGCAATTTTTTTGCGCTGTTCAACCAGCATGCCGACTACGTCATGCGCGCCGCCCAGGCGCTGATTGAGCTGGTGGACAACTACAGCGACCCGGCCGCGCGCGAGCGCCACAACCGCGCCATCGACGATGCCGAACATGAGGCCGATGCCATCACCAACCAGGTCAACAGGGCCATTCACCAGACCTTCATCACCCCCATCGACCGCGAGCAAATCCACAGCCTGATCAACGCGCTGGATGACGTGGCCGATTTGATCCAGGACGTGGCCGAGGCACTGGTGCTCTATGACGTGCAAAAGCTCACGCCGGCCATGCGCAACCTGGCCGAGCTGGATTTGCGCTGCTGCGAGCGCCTGCACAGCGCCATCACCATGCTCGACAAGATCGCCGATGCCAGCGTGGCCGAGGCGGCCTTGAAGACCTGTGAGGAGATCGACCAACTCGAAAGCGATGCCGACCGAGTGCTGCGCGAGGCCATGAGCGCGCTGTTTCGCGAGGAGCTCGACGACGTGCGCGAGCTCATCAAGCTCAAGGCCATCTACGAGCTGCTGGAGACCATCAGCGACCGCTGCGAGGATGTGGCCAACATCGTCGAAGGCATCGTGCTGGAGAACTCCTGAGCACAGCCTCTGGCCGGGGCGCGGCGGCCCGCTGGGGCTTGCCGCGTGCCTCGGTCGCGCCCTTGAACCCGTTTTACAGGATTGAGCGATGGAAGTGATGGCAGTGACGCAGGCCGCCCTGTGGGTGGTGGTCTTGCTGGTGGTCTTGGCCCTGGTGTTCGACTTCATGAACGGCTTTCACGATGCGGCCAACTCGATTGCCACGGTGGTTTCCACGGGCGTGCTCAAGCCCTCGCACGCCGTGCTGTTTGCCGCCTTTTTCAACTTCATCGCCATCTTCGTGTTCCATCTGAGCGTGGCCGCCACCGTGGGCAAGGGCATCGTCGCGCCGCAGTTCGTCGACACCCACGTGGTCTTCGGCGCTTTGGTCGGGGCCATCAGTTGGAACCTGCTGACCTGGTACTACGGCATCCCCAGCAGCTCCTCGCATGCGCTGATCGGCGGCATCGTCGGCGCCGTCATCGCCAAGTCCGGCCCCGGTGCGCTGGAGCTGCTGGGCGTGGCCAAGGTGGTGCTGTTCATCTTCGTCTCGCCGCTGCTGGGCTTTTTGCTGGGCTCGCTGATGATGGTGGCCGTGGCCTGGCTGTTTCGGCGCACCCGGCCCGGCCATGTGGACAAGTGGTTTCGCCGCCTGCAGCTGGTCTCGGCCGGCGCCTACAGCCTGGGCCACGGCGGCAACGATGCGCAAAAGACCATCGGCATCATCTGGCTGCTGCTGATTGGCACCGGCTACATGGGGCAGGAGGCCAGCGCGCCGCCGATGTGGGTGATCCTCTCGTGCTATGCGGCCATTGCGCTGGGCACCATGTTTGGCGGCTGGCGCATCGTCAAGACCATGGGCCAGAAGATCACCAAGCTCAAGCCCGTGGGCGGCTTTTGCGCCGAAACGGGCGGCGCGCTGACGCTGTTTCTGGCCACCGTCATTGGCATCCCCGTCTCCACCACGCACACCATCACCGGCGCCATCGTCGGCGTAGGCTCTACCCAGCGCGCCAGCGCCGTGCGCTGGGGCGTGGCCGGCAACATCGTCTGGGCCTGGATCTTTACCATCCCGGCCAGCGCCCTGGTGGCGGCGCTGGCCTACTGGCTCAGCCTGTTGATTTATTGAACTTCACCGAACGCCCGCCCGTGATCCGATGATCCGCACGCTGGCGTTTTGATTCCAACGATCTGGATCGCCCCCATGAGCATCAACCACGACACCTTGCACATCGTCGATCACCCGCTGGTGCAGCACAAGCTCACGCTGATGCGCGTCAAGACCGCCAGCACCAGCAGCTTTCGCCGCCTGCTGCACGAGCTCAGCACGCTCATGGCCTACGAGGTCACGCGCGACATGCCAGTGCACATGGTGCAGATCGAAACCCCGCTGGAGAGCATGCAGGCGCCGATGATCGACGGCAAGAAGCTGGTGCTGGTGTCCATCCTGCGCGCCGGCGGCGGCATTCTCGAAGGCGTGCTCGACGTCGTGCCCGGCGCGCGCGTGGGCCACATCGGCCTGTACCGCGACCCCAAGACCCTACAGGCCGTGGAGTACTACTTCAAGATGCCCTCCGAGGTGGCCGAGCGCGACGTCATCCTGGTCGATCCGATGCTGGCCACCGGCAACTCGGTGGTGGCCGCCGTCGATCGCGTCAAGTCGCTGGGGCCGCGCTCGATCAAGTTCCTGTGCCTGCTGGCCGCGCCCGAGGGCGTGCAACTGCTGCAAAAAGCCCACCCGGACGTGCACATCTACACCGCGGCGCTGGACCGCGAGCTCAACGAGCACGGCTACATCCTGCCCGGCCTGGGCGATGCCGGCGACCGCATTTTCGGCACCAAGTAAGCCGCCCGCCAACTGCGCTGTGCGCCCCGGGCGGCGCGGCTGGCCCCAGGCCCGGGCTTGCCCGCATCGCGCCCCGCTGCCATTGCGCAGGCGCGGCAGTCGCTGCGCTCAAGCCTCCTGCCGGTGGCGCAGGGCAGGAAACAGGATCACGTCGCGGATGCTGGCGCTGTCGGTCAGCAGCATCATCAATCGGTCGATGCCGATGCCGCAGCCGCCCGCTGGCGGCATGCCGTATTCCAGCGCGCGGATGAAGTCGTGGTCAAAGTACATGGCCTCGTCATCGCCGCTGTCCTTGGCCTGCACCTGGGCGTTGAAGCGCGCGGCCTGGTCTTGCGCGTCGTTGAGCTCGGAAAAGCCATTGGCCATTTCGCGCCCGGTGATGTAGAGCTCGAAGCGCTCGGTCACCTCCGGGCGCTGGTCGTTGGCGCGCGCCAGCGGCGAGATCTCCGTGGGGTGCTCCATGATGAAAGTGGGCTGCCAGAGCTTGGCCTCGACCACTTCCTCGAACAGCAGCACCTGCAGGCCGGCCAGGCTGCGGCGCTCGAGCTGCTGCTGCTCGTCGATGCCCGCGCGCGCCAGCGCCTGCAGCAGCCATTGGCGATCGTCCACGGCGCTGCCGCCTTCGCAGTGCTGCATGATGGCCTCGCGGATGCTCATGCGCGCAAAGGGCTGGGCCAGATCCACGGCCTGGCCTTGGTAGCTCAGCTGCAGGCTGCCCGTGGCCTGCAAGGCGGTGTGGCGGATCAGCGCCTCGGTGAAGTCCATCAGATCGCGGTAGTTCCAGTACGCGGCGTAGAACTCCATCATCGTGAACTCGGGGTTGTGGCGCACCGAGATGCCTTCGTTGCGGAAGTTGCGGTTGATCTCGAAGACGCGCTCGAAACCGCCGACGAGCAGGCGCTTGAGGTAGAGCTCGGGGGCGATGCGCAGGAACATGTCCTGCTCCAGCGCATTGTGGTGCGTCACGAACGGGCGCGCGTTGGCGCCGCCGGGGATGGGGTGCAGCATCGGCGTTTCCACTTCCAGAAAGCCGTGCTCGACCATGAAGGCGCGCATGCCGGCAATGGCCTGGCTGCGCTGCACGAAACGCTGGCGCGTGCTGGCATCGCTGATCAGATCCACATAGCGTTGGCGGTACTTGAGCTCCTGATCGGCCACGCCGTGGAACTTGTCGGGCAGGGGGCGCAGGCTCTTGGTGAGCATGCGCAACTGCTCGGCCTGGATGGACAACTCGCCGGTCTTGGTCTTGAACAGCACCCCCTCGGCGGCAATGATGTCGCCCAGATCCCAGCGTTTGAACTGGGCGTAAAGCTCCTCGCCCACGCCATCGCGCGCGATGTAGAGCTGGATGCGGCCGGTGGCGTCCTGGATGGTGGCAAAGCTGGCCTTGCCCATGACGCGCTTGAGCATCATGCGCCCGGCCACGCGCACGCGCTCGCCCTGAGCTTGCAGCTGCTCGGCCGTGCACATGCCGTGTGCATCCTGCAGCGGCTGGGCGCGGTGGCTGGGCTGGAAATCGTTGGGGAAGACCGGCGCGCCGCTGGCTTGGGCAGCCTCGCGCAACTGCTGCAATTTCTCGCGGCGCTCGGCCAACAGCTGGTTTTCATCGACCGCAGGGGCCGCATCGGCCTGGGGCGGGGCTTCGCTCAAAGAAGTGGGGGTGGACTCGGACATGCCAAAAGCTCGGCGTAGCGGGCGGTTGCAAAAAACCGCGCATTTTAGA
>JAUMYI010000080.1:0-4748 GCA_030528705.1 Comamonadaceae bacterium
CCGCGCAGCGGCAGCCAGCCCAGCAGCGCGCGCAGCAGGCTGGTCTTGCCAGCGCCGTTGGGGCCGACGATGCCCAGCAGCTGCCCGGCGGCCAGCTCCAGTTGCGCGCCATCGAGCAGGCGGCGCGCGCCGGCCTGGGCGTGCAGTTGCAGGGCTTGAAGGGGCAAGGCTTGCAGTTGCAGGGCTTGCAGCGCGGGGGTGCTCATGCGCGGCCCTCCCGGTGCAGGCGCAGGATCAGCAGCAGGAAAAAGGGCGCGCCGACCAGGGCGGTGAGCACGCCCAGGCGCAGCTCCTGCCCGCCCACGTAGAGCCAGCGCACGCCCAGATCGGCCAGCAGCAGCAGCGCCGCGCCGGCCCAGGCCGCCAGCGGCAGCAGCTGCGCCGGGTTGCCGCGCGCCAGCGGCCGCATCAGGTGCGGCGCGACCAGGCCGATGAAGCCGATGCTGCCCGAGACGGAGACGGCCGCGCCCACGCTGGCGGCCGTGCCCAGCAGCACCAGGGTGCGCAGCCGCGCCACGTTCACGCCCAGGGAGTGGGCCGTCTCCTCGCCCAGCGACAGCGCCAGCAGGCCGCGCCGCGCGCGCAGCAGCAGCGCCAGGCCCAGCGCGATGAAGGGCAGGGCCAGGGCCACTTCGCGCTGGCTGCGGTCGGCCAGCGAGCCCATGAGCCAGAAGACGATTTCCTGCAGGGCGTAGACGTTTTTCGTCCAGTTCATGACCAGGGCGATCAGCGCCCCGGCCATGGCCGAGACGGCCACGCCAGCGAGGATCAGCAGCGTGGTGCTGGCCTGGCGGCCGGCCAGAGCGAACACCAGGCCCACGGCGGCGGCCGTGCCGGCCATGCCCGCCAGCGGCAGGGCCAGCGCGAAGGCGCCGCTCAGGCCGGTGTAGAGCGCCAGCACCGCGCCCAGCGCCGCGCCGTTGGAGACGCCCAGCAGCCCCGGCTCGGCCAGCGGGTTGCGCAGCAGCCCTTGCAGCGCCGCGCCGGCCATGCCCAGCGCCGCGCCCACGGCCAGGCACAGCAGGGTGCGCGGCAGGCGCAGATCGAGCAGGATGCGGCTGGGGATGAGCTCGCCCTGCCAGGCGCCTTGCAGCAGGCGCGGCAGGGGGGTGTCGATGTAGCCCACGGCCAGCGACAGCAGCGCCAGCAGGGTCAGCAGCAGGGCGGCGGCGATGGCCGCCAGCCAGCGCAAGGTGGTGTTCATGGTGTGATGGGGCGGGGTTGGGGCAAGGCGCTGGCATCCAGAGCGGAGCCGGTGTCAGCGTCCGCACCTGCGCGGCGCGCCTGGGCCAGCAGCTCGGCGGCACTGATGTTCCACGGCCCGCCGCAGACGGTCATGCGCGAGGGCAGCTCCAGGCGCTGCACGCCCAGCGCGGCCAGCACCGGGTGCTGAAGCGGGCGCTGGGCGAGCAGCGCGTTGTGGCCCCAGCGCGGCACGAGCAAGAGCTGGGGGTGCTGGGCGACCAGGCGCTCCAGCGGCAATTGGCCGTAGCCCGGCACGCCCGCTTCGGCGGCGGCGTTGCGCCAGCCGGCCAGGCCGAGCATGTCGTCGTAGAGGGTGCCGGCGCCGGCGCTGTAGCCGTTGGCGCCGTACAGCGCGGCGGCGGGGCGTTGGGCTGCATCCTTCGGGCCTTGGGTGGGCAGGACTTCGGCGGCCACGCTGGCAGCCAGGGCCTGCTGGGCGGCCTGCATGCGCTGCACCAGTTGCTGGCCGCGCGCTTGGTCGCCAGTGCTGCGCGCCACGAGCAGGATTTGCGCCTGGGCGTCGGCAAAGCCGTCAGCGCCGGGCACGGCCAGCACCGGGATGCCGAAGTGGCGCAGCATCTGCGTGGTGTGCAGCGTGGTGTGCGTGCCCACCAGCACCAGGTCCGGTTGCAGCGCCAGCACTTCCTCGGCGCTGCCGCGCACGCTGGGGATGCCGCGCGCGGCCTCGGCCATCATGGACGAGGCCGGGTCGCTGGCCAGGCGGCTGAGCGCGGCGATGCGCGAGCGATCGACCAGTTGCAGCAGGATCTGGTCGGTGCAGAGGTTGAGCGAGACGATGCGCTGCGCCCGGGCTGCTGTGGTGGCCGGGCGCTCGCTGGCGGCCTGCGGCAGCGGGCTGGCCGCAGGCGGCAGAGCAGCCTGCTCGGCCCTCTGACAGCCTGCCAGCGCCGCCAGCAGCGCCAGTGCCGCAACAGGGGCTTGCTTCATCCGTCGCACATTCAGCCGCCGCACACAAAGCCTTTGCCGCTTTGGTCGGCCGGGTCGGGCGGCAGGTTCAGGTAGTCGCTGCGCAACTGGTTCCAGGCCGCCAGGCGGCTCCAGTCGGGCGTGGCCGCCAGCGCCTGCTCGTCGGTCAGGAACGGGTTGGGCAGGAACACCGTCAACTGCTGGTGCCCGGCGTGGGTGAACAGGCGCAGGCCCCAACTGCGCGGCGCGCCGTCGCGGTCGAGCAGGCGGTACAGCTCGGCGCGGCCGGTGCGGCGCGCATGGGCCAGCTCGGGCGCCACGCCCTTGAAAGGGCCAATGCACAGGTGAAAGTGCCAGGCGCCAAAGTCGATGGTGGCGTAGCCGTCGAGCAGGCCCACGCGCAGCGGCGCGTTGGGGGCCTTGATTTCGTAGACGACACCCGGCTCGCAGACGCCAAAATGGATCTGCTGCCACCACTGGCCGAACACGTCCTGCAGCAGCATCCACAGCGTGTCCTCGTCGGTGGGCAGGGGCCAGACTTCGCTGACGCTGCCGTCGGGGTCGGTGCGCCGCTCGGGGGCGTTGGCGCTGGGGGCCTTGGTCGTGGCGTTCATCACAGCTCCCAGATGTAGCGGAGTTTGAACTGGCGGCCCGGCTGCGGGAAGCCGAATTTCTCCCAGTAGAACTTGTCGGTGAGGTTGTCCACGCTCAGTTGCAGCGCGTGCTGCGCGGTGAGCTGGTAGCGCAGGCTCAAGTCGGCCACGCTATAGGGCGCGTAGCTTTGCTGCTGGCCGTAGGTGGCGGGGTTGACCCAGTCCAGATCCTTGCGGCTGCCCACGTGGCGCAGCGCCAGGCGGGCGCTCCAGGGGCCGTGCTGGCCTTCGAGCGTCAGGCGCCAGGTTTGCCGGGGCACGTTGTTGGCATCGACCCATTGGCCCTTGACCTGGTCGCGGGCCTTGAGCATGCGCGTGCCCGACAGGCCCAGCGCCCAGCCGGGCGTGAAGCGCCAGCGCGCCATCAGCTCCAGGCCCTGCATGCGGGCGCGGTGGGCGTTGGCGAAGGTGCTCAGGCTTTGCTCGGGGGTGTCGATGGCCTTGACGCTGACGATTTTGTCGCGCACGCGGGTGTCGAAGTAGGTGGCGTCGAGCTGCCAGGCGTGACTCTCCCAGCCCAGGCCCAGATCCCAGCTGCGGCTGGACTCGGGCCGCAGCGCGGCATTGCCGCGGGTGATGAGGCGGCGCCCGCCCTGCACGCTGAGCGATTCGCCGGTGAGCTGGAAGGCATCGGGCGTCATGAAGCCTTGGCCGTAGCTGGCATGGGCCGTGAAGCCGCCGCCCAGGCGCTGCTGCACGCCGGCGCTGGGGCTGGTCTTGCCGAAATTGGCCTTGCCCGGCGTGAAGCTGGTGAGCAGCGGCGTCGTGAGCGTTTGCACGCGGATGCGGTCGTGGCGCGCGCCCAGGTTCAGCACCGTCGCGCCCTGGTTGAACTCCCAGCTTTGCTGGGCGTACAGGCCGGCGCTTTGGCGGCGGCTGTTGGCCGAGTAGGGCGCGAGCTGGGCGCCGCTTTTGTCGTAGCGGCGCGAGGTGGACTGGGCGCGGTCGGCATCCAGGCCCAGCACCAGGCGCGCGCCGGCGCCCCATTGCCAGGCGTCTTGCAGTTGCAGGCCGCTCCAGCGCAGCGTGCCGCCGTAGCTGCGGTAGGGGTAGGTGGTGCCCGGCGGGTCGTAGCGCGAGCTGAGGGTGGAATACTCGGCCCTCTGGCGCCCGGTGTAGGCGCTGGCGCTGAGCGCGTGCGCGCCATGCTGGCCCTGCAATTGCAATCGCGTGCCCCAGCGATCCAGATCCTTGCTGCCCTGGTTTTGCAGGCCGTAGGCGATGTCGCCGGGCGAGGCGATGTCCTTGCCGCGGTACAGGCTGCTGCGCCAGTCCAATTGCCATTGCGGCGTCAGTTGCAGGCCCAGGCGCAGCGCGTGCTTGTGGATGTCGTAGTTCGAATGCGGGCGCTTTTGGCCATTGCCCATGCGCATGTCGCCCTCGGCCTGCCACTGGCCGCTGTAGTCGAAGCTCAGGCGCTCGTTGATGCGGCCGCCGGCGCGCCCCTGGAGCTCGCGCGCGTTGAACTGGCCCAGGCCGGCGCTGAGGCTGGCCTGCAAGGGGCCGGTGCTGCGCCGCGTGATCAGGTTGACCACGCCGCCCATGGCCTGCGAGCCGTACAGCGCCGAGGCCGGGCCCTTGAGCACCTCGATGCGCTGCAGATCGCCGGTGCCCAGCGTGCTGAGGTTGTCGCTCATGGCCGGCAGGCCATCGACCAGCAGCAGCGTGCGCTGGTTCAGGCCGCTGAACTGCGGGCCAAAGCCGCGGATGCCCACGCCAGAGAGCTGGCCCGGGTACTGGATCACATCGACGCTGGCGTTTTTCTTCAGCACGTCCACCAGCTCGCGCTGCGGCGTGGCCTCGATGGCGGCGGCGTCCACCACCTCGATGCGCTGGGGCTCATCGGCCAGCGGCGTGGGCGCGCGGCTGCCGGTGACGACGACGGCGGGCAAGGTAGCGGCCTCTGCCTCGGTCTTGGCCTGG
>JAUMYI010000080.1:4848-8129 GCA_030528705.1 Comamonadaceae bacterium
CCGCCTGAATGCAGGCCGGTATCCGGACTCGCAAGAGCAGGCCATGCGTTGCATGCCCACAAGGGCGCCGCCTTCCCAAAAGGGCCGCCCAGACCTCGGAACTTGTTCTCAATGGTCTGGACTTCAGCCCAGCTTCAGTGGCTGCCGCCCGGCGCAGCGTGCGCAGCGGGTGGCCTGGCGCTCCCATTCTTGCTTACCGTTGCGGGGGCAGTCAGGGCTTTGCACCCTGTTCCCGTTGAACCCGCTGCCCTGGTTGCCAAGAACCCGGGCAGCGCGGCACCTGCAAGCGAAAGCTGCGCCCGCGCCGGCAAGCCATGCCAGCGCGGGCGCGGCGTGGATTTTATCGGCCGGTGTCACTGCCCGTGACCAATTGCTTGTGCGTGTTGCCGGCATCGCCGGCCCGGGCGTTCAGGGGCGCGTGCGACTGGGGGCGCTGCTGCAGTTGTTGCAGCAGCTCGCCCAGCAGGGCCTGGGCGTTGCTGCCGGTGCTGGTCAGGGCCATCTGCCAGTCGCTGAGCAGGCCGTTGGCGATGCAGTGCTGCAAAAAGGGTTGCAGCGCGCTGTAGTAGCCGTCCACGTCGAGGATGCCGATGGGCTTGTCGTGGTAGCCCAGCTGACGCCAGGTCCAGATCTCGAACAGCTCCTCGAAGGTGCCGATGCCGCCGGGCAGGGCGACGAAGGCGTCGCTGCGCTGGGCCATCATGGCCTTGCGCTGGTGCATGGTGTCGACGACGAACAGCTCATCGCAGGCCTCGTTGGCCATTTCCTTGTGCACCAGCACGGTGGGGATGACGCCGACCACGCGCGCGCCCGCTTCCTTGGCGGCCTGGGCCACCAGGCCCATCAGCCCGGATTTGCCGCCGCCGTAGACCAGCTGGCCGCCTTGCTCGCCAATCCAGTGGCCGACGGCCTTGGCCGCTTCGATGATGTGCGGGTTGCTGCCATTGCGCGAGCCGCAGTAAACGCAAAAGGAAAAACGGGGCTTCATCGAGGGGGGCTTTCAAGCTGTCATGCAGGCAGGGCTCAAGGATTGAAGATGGTGTTGCCACTGACGCTGTTGCCCGTGCCCTGGTCGAGGATTGTGTGGCCGTGGATGTGGTTGCCCGTCACGGTGTTGCCCGAGGTGGTGTCCGTCAGCCACAGGCCGGTGTACCAGAGGCGGTTGTCGCGGATGCTGGCGCCGCTGATGCGCTCGAGCGTGACCGAGCGCAGGTAGTTGGGCTCGAAGGTGTTGCCTTCGATCTGCACGCCGCTGACGCGTGCGCTGCTGGTGCTGACCTCGTAGGGCACGCCGGCATAGATGCCGTAGCCGCGGTTGCCGGCCACGTGCGCTTGGGTGATGCGCACGTTGTGGATGGCCTCGTCCTTGCCGGGCCGGATGTCGATGCCGCTCATGGGGGCCACGCCGTGCGTGCTGTGGTAGCGCCCGCCTTGTACCAGCACGTCCTGGGCCGAGGTGATGGCCAGGCCGCGGCGGCGGTTGCCCTCGGCCACGACGTTGCACAGCCGCACGTCGCGGCTGGCCTGGGCCACGGCCAGGCCATCGCCCCAGGCATCCTGGACTTTGACTTGCTCGATGACGATGCGGCTCGATGCGGCCACCATCACGCCCGTGCCCCAGGCGCCTTCGCTGCCCTGGTGCGTGTGGCGCTCGCCCAGCACCGCGCCGCCGATCAGGTGGGCGTTTTGCACCTGCTCGAAGCGCACGATGTCGTAAAAGCCGGCGCTGCTGGGCTTGGCCTTGAGCACGGCCTGCTCGGAAAGCCGCAGCGTCATGTGGCTGCGCATGAACAGGCGCTTGGCCGGGTCGATCAGGTAAGTGCCATCGGGCACCCAGACCATGCCGCCCGTGCCAGCGGCCTGGTCAATGGCAGCTTGGATGGCGGCGGTGTCGTCGCTGCGGCCATCGCCCTTGGCGCCCTTGTCGCGCACGTTGACGGCCTGGCCCGCAGCGGGCATGGGCGCGCATTGCCCAGCGGCGGGCGCTGGCGTGGGCGAGGGGTTGGCCACGGGCGCGGGCGGGATGGGCGCAGGGGCCACCACGGGCGCTGCATCGGGCGGCAGCAGCGGCACGGCAGCCAGCCGCTCGAGCCGGTTGTTGGCAATGGTGTTGTGCTTGGGGCTGCCGTCGGCGCTGGGCTCGTCGACGATCAGGCGATCCAGCGCCGCCCCGGGCCGTCCGGTGATGGCGTTGTCCGTGACGGTGATGAAGGTCGCCAGCGGCCCCAGACCGATGTTCAGGTACTGGCTATTGATGATGCGGTTGCCCGTGATGCGGGTTTTCCAGCTGCGATTGCCCAGGCCCAGGCCGATGGAGTTGTCGATGAGGGTGTTGCCCTCCAGCACGACGTTCTCGATCTGGCCGGGGTGGGTGGTCACCATGCCGATGCCGCGGCCGGCGTTGTTGATGAATTGCGAGCGGCGGATGGTCACGTTCTTGACCTGCTCGCGGATCGGCTCGTTTTCCTGGCCCCAGGGCTCGATGTCGATGCCGTCCTGAGGAGGGGTGCCGTGCGTGTTCTTGAACACCGAGTCCTGCACCACGATGGTGTCGACATCGACGATGGACATGCCCTGGCGGCGGTTCTTGTCGGCCACCACGGCGCAGAACTTGACGTTCTGGCTGCCGCCGCCGACGTAAAAGCCATCGCCCCAGAACTCACGGGCCGTGACGTTTTCGATGACGGCATGGCGCGCGCCGCGCATCACGAGGCCAGAGCCCCATTCGCCCAGTTGCCCATCGGCGGGGATGCGGTGCGCATAGCGTTCGCCCTGCAAGTGGCCGCCCAGGACGTGGGCGTTTTCCACATCGTTGAAATGGAAGATGTTGTAGTGCCGCGAGCCATTGGGCATGGCCTTGAGCACGGCCTGCTGCGACATGTGCACGGTCACGCCGCTGCGCATCTGCAGGCCGCAGCGTTCTTGGCCCCAGCCGCCGCAGGCGTTGACCGTGGCGTCGATCATGTAGGTGCCAGCCGGAATCCAGACGCGCCCGCCGCTGCCGGCCGCTTCATCCAGCGCGGCCTGGATGGCCGCCGTATCGTCGGCCTGGCCATCGCCCTTGGCGCCTTTGTCCTTGACGTTGACCGTCAGCGCAGAGCTGGGCATGGGCACGCAAGCCCCGGCGGTGGGCGGCGGCACGGGCTCTGCCGGCGGGGCCGGTGTGGGGGCAGCGGGCGGCGCAGGAGGCGCTGGCGGTACAGGTGCGGGTGGCGAGGGCGGTGTTGGTGCAGGGCTGGGCGCAGGTGGCGCTGGCTGCGGAGCAGGAGCAGGAGCAGGAG
>JAUMYI010000080.1:8139-10321 GCA_030528705.1 Comamonadaceae bacterium
GGGCGGGCAGCGGCGCAGGCGCTGGCGGCTGCGATGGCGTTGGGTCGGGCTGTGGCCCAGGGGCCGGGCTGGGCGCTGGAGGACGGTTGTTGGATGGACTATCGCTGCCGCCGCCACAAGCGGCCAGTGAGGCGGCCAAGGCCAGCATGGCCAAACGCTTTGCGCGCATGCAACTCAACATCACGGGTTCCTCCAAGATAGATGCAGCAACCGGATTGCAGGGCCAAGCCGTGGCCCCTGCCTGAGCATGTGCCTGCGCAGCGCCCATTGGGCTTGGCGGGGGCACAAACAAGGCGCTCTGTGGCGCCGATCGTGCAGGTGTTTGCTTTTGTAAAAAATGTGCGGGCGATTATAGAGAGCCTGGGGCGCTGCCTTGGGGCCGGCGCAGTCTTGGCATCGGGGTAGCGGCATCAGGCGCCTGCGGCGCAGCAGGCGGCCCATTTGAGCCAAAGCGCCCAGGCCCAAATGCCCAGGCACAGCGCCAGCGCCAGCAGCACGGCGGCGCTGCCCAGGTCCTTGGCTTTTTTCGACAGCGGATGCCATTCGGGGCCGATGCGGTCGACCACGGCCTCGATGGCGGAGTTGAGGATTTCGACCACCAGCACCAGCGTGGGCAGCGCAATGAGCAGGGCGGTTTCCAGCCAGCTTTGCCCGGCCCAGAAGGCCAGGGGGATGAGCACTGCGGCCAGCAGCAGCTCTTGGCGAAAGGCCGCTTCCTGCCAGGCGGCGCCCAGACCGTGGCAGGAGTTGCGCAGGGCTGAGCCCAGGCGGGCCAGGCCGGTCTTGGGGGAGTGGGGTGAGGAGGGCATGGGCAGCGGTGATTGCACCGCCGCTGGCCGTCATCGAAGAAAGCCAGCGTGCGGGCAGGGCTTGTTGCAGCCTGCGCGTGCAGGCGCTCAGGCCGGCGCGTTGACGTTGGCGGCGGCCAGGGCCGTCATGTTGACGATGCGCCGCACGGTGGCCGAGGGGGTCAGCACGTGGGCTGCGCCGGCCGCGCCCATCAGGATGGGGCCGATGGTGGTGCCGTGGCCGCCCACTTCCTTGAGCACGTTGAACAAGATGTTGGCCGAGTCCAGGTTGGGGCAGATCAGGATGTTGGCGCTGGCGCTCAGCGAGCTGTCGAGCAGGTTGCGCTGGCGCACCTGCTCGGACAGCGCGGCGTCGCCGTGCATTTCGCCGTCGCACTCGATCTCGGGAAAACGCTGCTTGAACAACTGTGTGGCGCGGCGCATTTTCAGCGCGCTGGGGCGCGCGGAGGAGCCAAAGTTCGAGTGCGAGACGAAGGCCACCTTGGGCGGCAGGCCAAAACGCTGCACTTCGCGCACGGCCATGCGGGCGATGGAGACCAGGCCTTCGGGGTCGGGGTCTTCGTGGATGTAGGTGTCGGCCACGAACAGCGTGCGCTCGTCCAGGATCAGCGCGTTGATGGTGGCCAGGCCCTCGCAGCCGTTGCGCACGCCGATGATGTCCTGAATGCGCTGCAGGTGCTTGTCGAAGCCGCCGACCATGCCGCAGAGCATGGCGTCGGCATCGCCCAGGTGGATCATCAGCGCGGCGATGATGGTGTTGGAGCGGCGCACGGCGGCCTTGGCGGCCTCGGGCGTGACGCCGTTGCGGCCCATGATGCGGTGGTAGGCCTCCCAGTATTGGCGAAAGCGCGGATCGTCCTCGGGGTTGACGTTCTCCACGTCCTGGCCGAGGCGGATGCGCAGGCCGGCGCGCTGGATGCGCTCGGCGATCACGGCCGGGCGGCCAATGAGGATGGGCCGGGCCAGGCCGTCGTCCACCGCGACCTGCGCGGCGCGCAGCACGCGCTCGTCCTCGCCCTCGGCATAGGCTACGCGGCGCAGCTGCTGCTTGGCGGCCAGGAACACGGGCTTCATGAACATGCCGGTTTGGTAGACGAAGCGTTGCAGGCTTTCGCGGTAGGCGGCAATGTCTTCAATGGGGCGCGTGGCCACGCCCGAGCGCGCCGCGGCCTCGGCCACGGCCGGGGCGATGCGCAGAATCAGCCGGCCATCGAAGGGCGTGGGGATGAGGTATTCGGGGCCGAAGCTCAGCTCCTTGCCGGAGTAGGCGGCGGCCACTTCATCGCTGGCCTCGGCCTTGGCCAGCGCGGCGATTTCGTGCACGCAGGCCAGCTTCATCTCGTCCGTGATCTTGGTGGCGCCGCAGTCCAGCG